>CAIXBE010000535.1 GCA_903917595.1 uncultured Rhodobacterales bacterium | reverse complement strand
AGCTTGACCCCGGCATGAACCGAAATCCATAATCAGAGGTGGCTCACTTCTCGGTGAAAAACCCGGCTCAGTTCTGGGTGAAAATCAACACTCTTTGATCATCCCGATAATCTGCGCTTCAGTGAAACGGCTTTTCCTCATGTCGTCTGCTCCTTCAGGTTGGGCAGACTCTACATCACAGCGAGGGAACTTCCGGGGGGCAGGTCAGAACCATACCACGCATAAACTTAACCCATTTCCCATTTATTAAGAGGCGCCAGAAGAGAAGGAGAGACCCGCACGTCTAACACAAACGGCCCGTCTTTGTGGGTCAGGGCTCTTTCGAGCACAGCATCAACGTCGGTCTGCCCAACAATCACAGCGCCATCGGCCCCGAACGCTTTCGCGAAGGCAACAAAATCCGGGTTATGAAGGTCCGTTCCAAAAGGAATTTCTTGCTGCGCCATAACATTTTGCAAGACTCCGTTGTTGATCACGATGACCACGATTGGTAGACGGTATTGGACCGCTGTGGCAATTTCCATGCCCACCATCCCAAAACCACCATCGCCACATATTGCTATTGTTTTGTGTGATGGATCGGCCAACTGCACAGCAATAGCCGCCGGCAGGCTAAAGCCCATGGTTCCAAGCCTGCTGCTGACCACGTAACGCTGTCGGTGCTTAAGACGAAGGAACAAAGACACCCAAAGGGCATGCGAACCAGTGTCGACCACAATATTGTGGCTTGCATTCAGGTGCGGGTTGAGTTGCAGTAAAAAATCAAGCGTGTTGGTATAATCCGGATCATGATCATTCGGCAAACTATCTAGAATGCCGGTCATGGTTTCCAGACGCTTTTGCGAGAGAGATTTGATCACGTCCGACTTCGTTTTGGGCGAAAGCCGGCCGGAAATTCTGTTCGATAAGTCCGACAGGTTTCCAATCAGCGTGATATCTGCTGAATATTCGTAGTTCAGCCCCGCAATATCGGGCGTGCAGCAAATCAGGCGGCGGCGCTGCGCATTCTTAGAACTGGACAAGAATGGCTTTAGATTGTCGACCCCGAACGACAGAACGATGCTAGAATCCTCGACAATCGCGCGGGTTCCTGCAACCGCGGGATGGCCGAAAATACCCAGAACGCCAAGGTAATGGGGATGACTTTCATCAATGATCCCCTTGCCGTCGAATGCAGAAACAATCGGCGCGTCTAGCGCTTCGGCGAGCTTCTCGATCGCGTGCCCCGCTCCGACTGCGCGGCTTCCCACGACAATCACGGGTTTGTGTGTTGTTAGGGCATGAACGCAAGTATCAACATCCTCATCACTGATCTGCGGTGTAATGCGCGGCGACAGAGATTGGCGTTCAGGCACGTGATAGTGGGCTTCATCCGGGATCGGTTCGGACAGAACGTCAACCGGCAGCGCCAGATGGGCTGCGGCCTGTTGATGAAGCGCGTAGCTTGACAGCTTGCGCATCAAGGCGACGACCTGGGGAGCTGAAGAACAGGTTAGGCTTTGCGCAAGGATGGATCCATAAAGACTGGTCTGATCGACGTCCTGAAAATCCCAATGTCCTTGCTGACTTCTGGCAACAAGCCCCGTCAGCGCCAACACCGGCGCACGATCTAGATTGGCGTCGGCAATCCCGCAGACAGCCTGTAAAGCGCCCGGCCCAGAGGTAAGAAGGCATACGCCCAACCGCCCGGTTCGTTTTGCAGAGGCAGAAGCAGCCAAGGCTGCCGCATTCTCATGACGCATTAAGACCCATTGCACCTTATCCTGCCGTTCAAGGGCGGCGAGTAATGGCACCAAAGGCGACCCCGGATAGCCATAGATATGTTTAACACCGATAGAGGCCAAGAATGAGATTACATAGTCTGCAACAGTTCTTTGGCTCATCTTGGTCCTCTGGCCTTCGTCCTGAGCGATCTCGCGCAGGAGTTGGTTTTCAAATTGCGCGTTACTTTACGGGCGATATTAGGCTTGGCTTTAAGCCGCGCAAGGAACCCGCGGTTGTCTCATCCAACATCGTCCCGGCGCTCGCAAGGACCAGTTCCTTTGGCAACATGGACAGCATTCCCGCCAACTCGATCGACTTGGGGTCAGTCGCTTCCCACAAGACGATCAAGTGGGCTGTTTGGGTGCCTGTATTGGCGGCGTAATGGAGCCAGCCCTCTGGAACGGCGACAGCTTGGCCTTGCTTGGCGGTGAAGACAGTGCTGTCTCCAGCTTGGCCAGGCGCTTGAAGACCCCATTCCAACTCACCGGATTCGACATAGACCAATTCAGTTCCGTACGGGTGCCAGTGGGCATCGCGCATCGCTCCGGGCTCAAGCGTCATGAAACTCATCGACACTCTCTCCAAACCAGGGATAGTCGTGGAATCAACATCCTTTGCAGTGCCGTAAGCATTGGCAAAACCGGTGGTGTCAGCAAGATTTACACTGGTTACAGCCCCATCAACCTGAGTCATAGCGGTTGCATCGAGAAGAGGCAAATGCCACTGGCGAGGCGCTTTTGGGCGTCAATCAAGAGAATGCCACCGGAGCGGGCGTCACCGGCATCAACCGCAGTCTTACCGCAAGCCACTTTGCAGACATTGCCGGCCTGACCATGCCCGGGTCCGGAGAAACCATGATCACCCACGTCACCGTCGAGAGGAACGGGAAGCCCGAGGGCCTGCTCCTCGCCTTGCATCCGTTGCAGGAAATGAACCTCTGGCAACCCAATGCCGGGATCGCAGCCGAAAGGTTGGTGCTTGGTTTCGTTGTGGCAGACAGCGAAATCTACGCCACGCTCTACGCCGCGCAAAGAGAGATCAATGCTGCCAGCGACCGCATCACAAAGGGCATCCTGCTTTCGGTCTTCGTGTTTCTTATCGTCGTGATTGTGGTGTCAGTGGCAATTTCGCGGCGTTTCACTGCAGGACTGGTGACTCTGGCAGATGCTGCTGGCCGGTTGGCCAGTGCTGACTACAATATTCAAGTGCCTGTGAGGGGGCGTGACGAAGTCGCCCGCGTGGGCCGTTCGTTCAACGCAATGGCGCAGGAAATTCGCGAGCATACCGAGACACTGGAACATAGGGTTCAAGACCGCACGCGCGAACTTGCATCTGCCAACGATGAAATCCAGTCCCTTTACGGCAAGCTGAAGGACGAGAACCTCCGCATGGGCGCTGAGCTAGACGTTGCACGGCGCATCCAGACCATGGTTCTGCCAACGCTGGCCGAACACGACGGTATTCCGGCCCTCCAGATCGCCAGCCACGTCGAGCCGGCCGATGAAGTCGGCGGCGACTATTACGACGTCCTTTACGCTCAGGGCCGAGCACGGATTGGTATCGGCGATGTAACGGGCCACGGAGTTGAGAGCGGCGTTCTGATGTTGATGGTGCAATCCATCGCCCGCGCTCTGCATGAACGCGGCCTGGATGACCCAAGCGCCTTTCTTGCAGTGCTGAACCGCGCCGTTTACAAAAACACCGAGCGGACCCAGTCCGGTAAGCACCTGTCATTGGCGTTTTTGGATTACGCAGATGACAAGGTCACGATTTCGGGGCAGCATGAGGAATTCATCCTGATCAAGCAGGACGGCACGGTCAGGCGCATTGATACAATCGATCTTGGCTTTCCGATTGGCCTAGAAGAAGACATCTCGGATTTTGTGTCGACCATCGATGTACCTTTTGAAAAGGGCGATATGATGGTACTTTATTCGGATGGCGTCACCGAAGCGGAAAGCGAATCCGGCGATCTGTATGAAATGGATCGATTGATCGGCTCTGCCCTTCGGCATCATCAAAAAACAGCCACGGACGCCGTTGCTGCAATAATTTCGGACCTGAAAGCCCATATCGGGACACAAAAAGTCCACGATGACATCACTCTTGTCATTCTGAAACACAGGTGAACCATGAGTATGAGTTTTGGAGAAACGGCACAAACGAACGGCACGGATTGCTTTGCAATTTCCGTTGTCTTTAAAGAGGGAAAGCTTGGTCGGTCCTGGAAGCAAGCCGGAACGACCAGCGAATTCCTCGGTGAAATTGTTGCAACACAAAGTGCCAGATCTGGCCTGGTCTATTCAGAAGCGCGCCATGCGATAATTTATCTGGTGAATGAACTGCTTGAAAACGCGATCAAGTTCTGCAGCCCTGGCGACGTAGAGGTGCGGTGCTCACTTGCAAATTCGACTTTTGAACTTGCTGTGATCAACATGATTAGCCCTGAACGCATTCCGGGCCTGCAAATGCTTATCGAAGAATTGACCACCCGTGACCCTGGCGACCTGCTGCTTGAGCGGATTGAGGCAAATGCCGCAGACGAGACCTCTTCTGCGTCAGGGCTTGGCATTCTGACACTTATGAATGATTATGGCGCCCGTATGGGGTGGCACTTCTCTGACGCACCAACGGGCGGTGCCAGCGTGCTTCGTACGCAGGCTTCCCTATCCCTCACCTGAACATCGAAGGCGTATGACGAATGGAAATCAAGACCGGCGAGTACAATATCTGGATAGAGGGCGCTATTATCCATTACGAGGGCACGCTTCGATTGTCTGGAACCGACGCATATCAGGAGATACTTTCTCTAATGCAGACGGTCCTCGAACAACAGCCGCCAATGATCACCTTGGATCTTACGCAGTTGGAATTTCTCAACAGCTCCGGGATCAACTTGCTTGCAAAATTTACGATCGAACTGCGTAAGCACCCTGAGATGGCGGTGAAAGTCCTTGGATCTACCCGCATTCCGTGGCAATCTAAGTCCCTTCCAAACCTTCAAAAGCTGCACAAAGGCGTAGAGTTGGTGATTAACTGACACCTGCCCGTGTTCGACAAGAATTCTTTCTACAATGCGAACCTTCTCTGCATCCGTCCAGCGCCGAGGGCGGTCAGTCATGATGACAGAAAGGATCTCTACTTCAGGTCTGTAACTATGGTCGGTGATAGTGCCGGATCTATGCCGAAATCGTCAGTTCAGAAAGACGACCCTCGGCGTAGGGTAATTGCGAAGCAATCGCCGAGAGGGAGCACCAAGTCGATCTACACTTGGCAGAAGCAGTTTTCTGCGGCCCGCAAAGGTCATCCAAGAGGTCGATGTGTTGATTTCCACGCAGAACTGACCCTGGATTTGCATCGAGAACTGACCCACCAGAGGATTATGTTCGGGGGTCAGGTTTGGGCCAAGGCATGAGTGATCTCCTTCTTTTTCCGGGTTGCTGCGGCTGAGCTGGCCTTGAAGCGGAAGCTGTCGTTTCCGGTCTCCAGGATGTGGCAACGGTGCGTGAGGCGGTCCAAGAGGGCCGTTGTCATTTTGGCATCGCCAAAGACACTGGCCCATTCGCTGAAGCTGAGGTTGGTGGTGATGATGACGCTGGTGCGTTCGTAGAGTTTGCTCAGCAGGTGGAAGAGCAATGCGTGTTGATTTTCACCCAGAACTGAGCCGGTTAGGCGCATAATTTTCACTGAGAACTGAGCCATGTGAACCTATCCCCGAAGCGGTGAGCGGCGGGGGCAACGGAGTGATCCACATGGGACTATT
>CAIXBE010000534.1 GCA_903917595.1 uncultured Rhodobacterales bacterium | reverse complement strand
CATACCTTCCATGGCGATTGGATTGACCTCAAGCTATTGTAGTTAAGAGGAAATAATCCGCTTATTTAGTTGATTACACTCCCGCGTAGAGATGCCGTAATGGGCGAATCGGCCTCCAACGATGAAGTTTGGTGTCGTTGCCCTCGTCACGTATCGTGACACGGGGCCTTGCTGGATGGCGTGCCCCTGGCTTTTGCAAAGGAGGACAACGACATGGAATACTTTATCGGCATCGACGTTTCGTTGGAAGCATCGTCGGTTTGCGTGATGGATCAGGGCGGCGCGGTTGTGAAGGAAACGAAGGTTCTCAGCGAACCCGATGCCTTGATCGCCTTCGTGCATGGATTGGACCATGAGGTGAGCTGCATCGGCATGGAGGCCGGTCCCTTGTCGCAATGGCTGTACAAGCATCTGACCGAGGCTGGCCTGACGATAGTTCTGATGGAAACGCGGCAGGTGAAGGGGGCCTTGAAGGCAATGCCGATCAAGACAGACCGTCGCGACGCACTTGGCATAGCACAGCTCCTGCGCATGGGGTGGTTCCGCCCGGTGCATTGCAAATCGGTATCTTCCCAGGAGATCCGGGCTTTGCTGGCAACGCGCAAGACGCTGCAGGGCGGTGCCATTGCCATCGAACTTTCGATGCGCGGCCTTTTGCGCGGTTTTGGTCTGAAGGTCGGCCTCGTCAGCAAGGGTCTGCTGGACGCGCGTGCCCGTGAACTTGCAGAGGGCAACAGCACCCTCAAGGCCCTGGTCACGTCCATGTTGCGCGGCCGGGCTGCTTTGCGTGCCGAGTTGATCCGCATCGACAAGCGGCTTCGCGATATTGCGCGCACTGACGGCGCCTGTCGCCTGATGATGAGCGTGCCGGGTGTTGGACCGCTTGTCGCACTGACCGTGAAAGCGGGTATTGATGATCCGGGGCGGTTCCGGTCGTCGAAGATGGTCGGGCCGCATTTCGGCCTGACACCGCGGCGTGATCAATCCGGTGAACGCGATGTGGTCGGTGGCATCAGCCGGGCGGGCGATGCCGGGGTTCGAACCGCCCTGTATCAGGCGGCCACTTCGATGCTCTACCACAGTTCAAAGAACTCCTGGTTGCGCGCCTGGGGCATGCGGGTTGCACAACGGCGCGGAATGAAGCGCGCCGTCGTTGCGGTCGCCCGCAGGCTTGGCGTCGTGCTGCACCGGATGTGGGCGGACGGTACGGTGTTCCGGTTCAGCCAGACCGACGCGCTGGTCAAGGGTGCCTGACAAACGGGTGGCCCGGATAAAAGTAGCACAGAACAGGAGTACAAGATCGGGCCAGGCATGACTGCTTCGCCCTCCGATGTCCCTTCGCCGGGACGTGGATTCCGATGACGCCGCAGAATCGCTCGTACCTGCCGCAAGGCAAGAGCACGCCGTAGAGATCGGCGCGCGGGATCCAGCTGACAAGGCATATAGTGGCGGCCAAGCGCCGACTACGGACGGAAGCATGAAACCGGCGAAGCGACCAAGTTCGAACGGATGGGGCTGAAGGCCAACACGCCCAAGAGACGACGACCACGATTATCTGTCACTGGTTCGGCTCCAGTGGCGACAGCACTGCTTTCCCCGGCAAGCGCCGTTTATTGTCATGTTTTCAAGACACTTGACTTCACTTCGCCCATTACGGAAGCGATTCTGGGTCCAAGAAAACGATGCAACTCACCCCCGGAGACCACGCCATGAACACCAAGACCAACCCCACCGTCGCCCCGAGCGAAGCTCTGCTGCTGGAGATTGCCACCAAGCATTTTCACAGCATCGAGACGTTGGAGACCCAGAACAGCGACCGGTTCGACTTTCACGACGTGGCGGTCTGGGCGATCCGCGCAGCACTTGAAGACGCCTACGAGGCCGGGCGCATCGCCGGTGCCAAGGCCATGCTGGCCGCCGCCACTGCCGCCCGTTGAAAGGATCAAAATCATGACCACCACCATCCGCATCGACATCGACACGCTGCCCGACCATCTCGACCGCAGCCGCCCCAACGTGGTGGCGGAGGTGATTGAGACCGCGCTGCGCGAGGGCGGGATCAAGGCCGATTGCTCGGACCTTTTCTCGCACATCAAGATCGACCTGCCGACCGCGCAACTGGCCGCCGCCAGCGCCGTGCTGGTCGAACTGCAGCTGATCTGAGGCGACGCCATGAGCACCCGCGCGCAGATCGCCATCCAGATCGGCCCCGAGGAATGGGCGCATGTCTACGTCCATTTCGACGGCTATCCCGCCCACATGCTGCCCGCGCTGGCGCGCTGGAAACCCGAGGACATCCTCACTGCCCGGGAAATCCGGCAGGTCACGTCTGACGCTCTGGATTGCTTCAACCCGCCCCGCGATCCCCGCATCCTGCCGCGCCCGACGCGGGAATTCGCGCATCTCTACATGTGGATCGGATGCCAGTGGGTGCATGTGGTGCCGCAGGCCGATACGCCCGAGGT
>CAIXBE010000533.1 GCA_903917595.1 uncultured Rhodobacterales bacterium | reverse complement strand
GTCGCGGGTCGTCACGAAATAAGACGCGGTGTTTTTTTCATCATGAAGGTACTTGTCGGCCCCATGCGCGACTCGCAGCTCATATGAAAAGCGGAACAAAGCAGAAACGCAATCGAACTCCGTGCTTGACATGCATAGGCCCGAACCGACTCGAACCAGTGGCGTGATGCCGTTGCGGAAACCTCAATAAAACAAGAGGTGGCACTGGTCCTGGCAAATGACCGCCACCCTGCGCCACCCCGCCACCCCTGTCGATCTGCTCTCGCTCTCTGACGACGACCGCCCATCCCGGGCGGCGCTCAGGAGGCAGAGATGACCAACCCTCAAACTGAACCGGAACCCGCCAGCGCGGCCCTGCTTTCGGGCTGGATCACCCGTAAAGAACTGGCCGATGCTTTGAGTTTAACCGTCGACACCCTAGGGCGGTGGGAAGCACGGCGCTTTGGACCGCCCTGCGTCCGCGCTGGGCGCATGGTGCTCTATCGGCGTCGGGCGGTGCAGGACTGGCTGGCCGCCCAAGAGATGCCGCGGACGAAATTGGCAGGGGGCCGGAAATGACCCACCGCCCTCAAAATGCCGACTGGCCTGCAGACCGCATCGCAGAGGCCCGCGCCGTCATCGCCGATGCCGCCCAGCACAGCGATCACCTGATCCGGCTGGCCTGCAATGTCTTGATTGTCCACGGAGCAACCGAGGCCGAACGCAAGGACGCCCGGGTGTTGCTGGTGGTGATCGACGCGCGTCGTCCCGTGCACGCCGCCCAGCGCGACGATCAAGGGAGGGCCGGGCTATGACGCGCCGCGGCACCCCCGAAGCTGACCTGCAGCGCAGCGTGGTGCAGGCGCTGCGATTTGCCCTGCCCTGCACGGCGATCATCCATCACTGTGCCAACGAGGTGACCGAAGCCGGGCCGCGCGGCGCAAAGCGCCAGGCCATCCTCGTTGGCATGGGCGTGCATGCCGGTTTTGCAGATCTGATGATCCTCTGCGATGGGCGCGTCCTGTTTCTGGAACTGAAGGCACCCAAGGGTCGCTTGCGCCCTGACCAAGAGGCGTTTCGCGATGCCGTGCTGGCGCAGGGCTTTGACTGGGCGCTGGTCCGCAGCCTCGACGACGCGCTGGGCGCGCTCGCCGATCATGGCTTTGCCACGCGCATTGCGGCCCCGGTGTGGAGGGCCACGCCATGAGCCACGACGCCACCAACTGGGCGATCAAGCAGCGCGGGTTGAAGCCCACCACCAAGATCGTGCTCTGGCACCTGTGCGATAGGTTCAATCCGGATTACGGGTGCTTCCCCTCACAAGACCGCCTGGCCCGCGATTGCGAAATCAGCCGGTCCACGCTGAACGATCATCTCGGCCAGCTCGAAGCGGGCGGCCTGTTGCGGCGGGTGCCGCGCATCGATCCTGCGACCAAGCGTCAGCTGCCGACCCGCTACATCCTGGGGTTTGAGCCAGGCTTCACGCCGGTTGATATGGTTCCGTGTCCGGAAAGCGGACGCGGGACGGCAGGCGGCGCAAAAGCCACCGAATATGGGGGCGATTGCGGTATGGATGCCCCTCCCCATGCTGTGCCATGTCCGGAAATCGGACACGGGATTGAGCCCGAAGCCGTGTCCGGATTTTGCCCTGAGCCGTGTCCGGAAAATGCCGAAAGCCGTGTCCGAAATCCGGACACTAACCTTGTAAGAGAACCACTAAGTAAACCAGTAAAGGAGGAGGAGGACGCGCAGGCGCGCGATGCCGATTTTGATCGGTTTTTTGCAGAGCTGCTTTCGGCGCTGGGCTTTGCAACCAAAGCCACCCTCCCCGCCTGGTGGCAGGGCTGGCCAGCGCGGCTGCATGTGCGTCGCTGGATCAATGACCTCCGGTTGACCGAGGACCGGATCCTCGAAGTCGCCACCGAAACCCGCAGCGATCATCCCAATCCACCCGATGGGCCGAAGGCTCTGGATCGCGCCATGGAACGGGCCGCCCAGCGTGATGCCCTGGCAGGGGCAGATGCGGCAAAGCCGCAGAGGCCGAAACGGGCGAGCAAAGGCGAGCAAGCGTCTAGGCCCACCGCTGACGATCTGGCTGCCTTCTACGCCGAACTGGTCAATTCCGACCGTTACCTGCCCGTCAGTGCGATCAGCAACACGACTCGCGACGCCATGCTGGCTCGTGGCGTGGTCACAACGGAACGCCTCCGGATGCGGGGTGTGCGATGACCTTCATGCGGCCAATCAACAATCGCAGCACACGGCAGAAGCGCCCCCTCGGGGTGCAGGGCATCTTGGAATGGGCCTTCGGTGTGGAGAAGGCTCAGCTGGAACTTCCCGAGCCGGAAGGCGTCGTTCGTGAAGGCTATGGCTTTGGGCTGGAATATATCCTCATGCAACGCGCCGCGCTGGGCTGCAGGATCGACGGTGGCCGGCACAAGATGGGCAGTTACACCCATCCCGACGCAGAGGTGATCGCCGCCTGTGTCGCCGGGATCCCGGACAGTCTTGGCGGCAAGCGCATGGCCATCCGCGTCGCAGAACTAGCACGCGCAGGGCTAACCCCCGACTGGATGCCCGGCGTCGTGCCCCGTTGCGTGCCGGTCGAGACCAAGCGCAACCAGCATGGCGAACGCGCCACCACCATCGTCGTCGGCACCGAACGCGTCCTGTCGCGCGGGAAGTGGCTTACCGTCGAGGTGCTGGCTTGCCCGGTCACCTTCTCCCCCCACCCGCAGCAGATCGACGCCGCGCGGCGCGCTTACGACGACTGGTGGCAGGCGTTGGATTGGGTGCGGGATGGGCTGGTGGCGGGCGGGATGTTGCGGGAGGTAGCCGTGACGGCGGCAATGCCTAAGGTGCGGCCGTGGAAAAAACGCGATATTCACCCTCAAAGTTTCCCCTTGTCAAACGGCATATAATCTCCATATTTGTGCCAGAGGATTATTGACATGCAGTTTGCCACAATCCAACCGACAATCTCCCGCCCGGACCTGCCCACCATCACGGAGCAGGAAGCAGCAGCCCTTGCGCGTACCACTGTAAACCTGTTTCGCGCTTGGCAGCTGAGCGACTTGGAAGCCCGCGTTCTTTTGGGCGACATGGCCCAGCGCACCTGGGCACGCTGGAAGGAAGGCAATATCGGCCGTATCGACCGCGACCTGCGCGCGCGGATGACAATCCTGATGGGCATCCATAAAGGCCTGCGTTATCTCTTCAGCGATTCCGCGAGGGGTTATGCATGGATCCGCAAGCCAAACGCCGCCTTCAACGGCAAAAGCGGTCTCGACATCATGATGCGCGGCGAAATCACTGATCTGATCGACCTACGCAGCTATCTGGATGCCGAGCGCGGTGCATGGTGAGGGCGCCCGTGCGTCGGGTGGTCTGGCCGCGCAGCGCACGGATCATCCGCTCAATCTATCCGCTGATAGACCTGTTCGAGGATATCGCTGATCCCGCCGATTGGGAGGCGTTGGCCTCAGCAGACGCAAAGTTCAACCCGCGCATCCGCGATAGCATCGGCGACCTGGCCAAAGTTCCGGTGGCCCGTCGGGTCACTGGCCCCGGAGCGAGCTGGGTTATGGCGCCCTTTGTCCACTGCTCCCCGCTGCGCCCGGGCCGGTTCTCGGATGGGACGTTCGGCCTCTACTTTGCTGGCGACAGCACCGAGGTCGCCATCGCAGAAACCATTCACCACCACACGAAAACCATGCTGGCCACGGCAGAAGCCCCCGGTTGGACGTCCCAGTTCCGCGAGTTGGTCGGTTCGGTCAATGCAGATCTTGATGACGTATCAGGATTGGCCGACCTGCTGCATCCAGACGACTATGCAGCCTCGCAAGTCTTCGGCGCCCAGCGCCGCGCAGCAGGTTCTAACGGCGTCACTTGGCCAAGCATACGTTATCCGGGCGGTAAC
Source organism: uncultured Rhodobacterales bacterium (assembly GCA_903917595.1). Classification (GTDB taxonomy): domain Bacteria; phylum Pseudomonadota; class Alphaproteobacteria; order Rhodobacterales; family Rhodobacteraceae; genus Tabrizicola; species Tabrizicola rara. The sequence goes on along the minus strand of CAIXBE010000533.1, from coordinate 2,506 downwards.
TGCATCGCGGCGTTCTGGCCTGATGTTGTGCCGATCCCGGCGCAAGGGGGGCACTTTGCCTATCACTGGAACGGAAGAGCCGTCGATTATGTCAAACGGCTGGATACAGGGGAAATCACTGCCGTAATTTAGCGACTGCGAACCTCACCGTGCATCCGCGGTAGATCCACAACACGTTGCGGCATTCAGCGCCACTCCCTAGGATCGGCACCGAATTCCAAAGACAAGCATCGAATTCGATTGAGAAATATGCCGCCACCAAAGACCCGGCACGACAACAGGACTGCAGAACCCGCCCATGAACCAGTATGCCCACAACAAACTTGTCTCCTTCATCTGGTCCATCGCGGATGACTGCCTTCGAGACGTTTATGTCCGCGGGAAATATCGCGATGTCATCTTGCCGATGGTTGTGCTTCGCCGCCTCGACACCCTGCTTGAACCCACAAAGGCAGCCGTCCTGGAAGAAGTTCGCTTTCAGAAAGACGAAATGAAGGCGACGGAACTGGACGATGCCCCGCTCAAGGCCGCTTCCGGCTATGTCTTCTTCAACACCAGCAAGTGGACGCTGAAGCAGCTGCACGCCACAGCCACCAACAATCAGCAGATCCTGTTGGCCAATGTCGAAGATTACCTGAACGGCTTCTCTGACAACGTCAAAGAGATCATTTCGCGCTTCAAGCTGCTGGAGCAGATGCGGCACATGGCGAACAAACAGGTCCTGCTGGACGTGCTGGAAAAGTTCATTTCGCCCTACATCAACCTCACGCCGCACCCGGTTGAAGACCCCGATGGCAACACACTCCCGGCCCTCAGCAACCTTGGCATGGGCTATGTCTTCGAAGAGCTGATCCGCAAGTTCAACGAGGAAAACAACGAAGAGGCCGGGGAGCATTTTACCCCGCGCGAAGTGATCCATCTGATGACGCACCTGGTCTTTGACCCGATCAAGGATCGTCTGCCCCCGGTCATGACCATCTATGACCCCGCCTGCGGCAGCGGCGGCATGCTGACGGAATCGCAGAACTACGTCATCGACCCCGATGGCTCGATCAAGGCCACCGGCGACGTCTACCTTTACGGCAAGGAAATCAACGACGAGACCTATGCCATCTGCAAATCCGACATGATGATCAAGGGCAACAACCCCGAGAACATCAAAGTTGGCTCCACCCTCTCGACTGACGAATTCGCTGCCCATCGATTCGATTTCATGCTGTCCAATCCGCCATACGGCAAGAGCTGGAACAGCGAGTTGAAATACATTAAGGACGGCAATGACGTCATTGACCCGCGTTTCAAGGTGCCGCTCGCCGACTACTGGGGCAATGTCGATGTCCAGGACGCAACCCCTCGCTCCAGCGATGGCCAGTTGCTGTTCCTGATGGAGATGGTGGGCAAGATGAAGTCCATCAAGGACAGCGCCAATGGTGCCCGGATAGCATCAATTCACAATGGCTCTAGCCTGTTCACTGGAGACGCGGGTAGTGGCGAGTCAAACATACGCCGACACATCATCGAAAATGACCTGCTCGACACCATCATCCAGCTGCCGAACAACCTGTTCTACAATACCGGCATCACCACCTACATCTGGCTGCTGACCAACGCCAAACCTGCCGACCGGCGTGGCCGCGTCCAGTTGATCGACGCCAACCTGCTGTATCGCAAGCTGCGCAAGAATCTGGGTGACAAGAACTGCGAGTTCGCGCCTGAACATATCGAGGCGATCACCAACGCCTATCTCTCCTTTCAGTCGGTCGAACGCCAGCTCGATGCTAATGGCGATCCCACCGGCATTGCCGTGCAGATCTTCGACAACACTGACTTCGGCTATCACAAGGTCACCATCGAGCGCCCCGATCGCCGCCGCGCCCAGTTCAGCGCTGAACGGCTGGCACCGCTGCGGTTCGAGAAACCCCTGCGCGAACCGATGGAGCATCTGTGGGAAGCCCATGGTGAGGCGGTCTATGACGCGGGCTTTCTGAAGGCGCAGGCCAAGCCGATCATGGTCTGGTGCGAGGAACAGGGCATCGTCTTGAACGCTAGCGCTCGGGCCAAGTTGCTGGACACAGCTAACTGGAAACGCCTGCGCGAACTCTTGGCCCATGGACACACGCTGATGCAGGCAGTCGGCACTGATGAGTCCACCGATTACAACGCCTTTGTCGAAGGCGTTAACGGGGTGCTGAAGGCTCGTAAGATCAAGCTGTCGGCGACCGAGAAGAACGCCATTCTGAACGCGGTCAGCTGGTATGCCGAAGACGCCGAAAAGGTCATCGACAAATCCCTGCGCCTGTCGGGCGCGGAGCTTGCAGCGGTGACGGCGCGGCTGGGTTGTGATGTGGATGATCTGGGCGACTTCGGCCTGTATAAGCAACGCGATGGCAGTTACCTGACTTATGCCTCCAGCGCGGATCTGCGCGATAGCGAGTCCGTGCCGCTGAAAGACAGCATCCACCGCTATTTCCGGGCCGAGGTGAAGCCCCATGTCGATGAGGCCTGG
>CAIXBE010000532.1 GCA_903917595.1 uncultured Rhodobacterales bacterium | reverse complement strand
TCGATTGCCGGGCAAAAGCGGCTTACCGCCGATCCTTCGCGGATCGACAGTCTTGAGGTCTGGATCACCTCGCCCCACATGTGGACGCGGCGGGCGGCATTGGTGATGACCTTGCCATGGACCAAGCAGAATTTCCCGAAATCTCAGGACCTTGCGGTGCGCGCCCGAGTTCTGGACTGGTGCGCGCAATTGGCCGGGGACCCGGACTGGTTCATACAGAAGGCCGTCGCTTGGTGGGTGCGCGATCTGTCAAAGCACGACCCCGCCACCGCGCAGGGCTTTCTGGACCAGCACGGGGCGCGGCTGAAGCCCTTTGCGCTGAAAGAGGCCGCCCGGCACCTGACCGCTTAAGCCCGCCGGTTCCACCCCCAGCCGATCCGGTCGAAAACCGGGCCATAGCACCCGGCCAAGGCCACCAGCGCCGCGCCGTCGGTGGTGCCTTGCGGCTCCCAGCCTTTGGTGGCAAGCCCTAGGATGCGGGGGGCGATCATCGCTTCGGCCTGGACATCTTCGGTGGTGAATTCGCCCCAGAAACAGGCCTCGACCCCGGCGATGCGCGGGGTGATGTCTTCGGCCCCCTTCGGCACCGGGTCCCAGTCAACGGTCTTTTCCAACGGCACATACCCAGCCCATGCGGCCCCCCAATCGTCCGGGTCGGCGCTGTGGGCAAGGTCGAAATAGGCGTTTTGCGCCGGGCACATCACCACGTCATGCCCGCGCCGGGCGGCATCGACCCCCGGACCCTGCCCGGTCCAACTGAACAACAGCGCGTTGTGGCCGATACCGCCCTGTACGCCCTTTGCGGCCTCCTCCCAAGCCGCCGTGCGGATGCCCTTTTCGGCCAGGGTCCCCGCCAGGCGCGCCAGCATCCAGCCCTGCACATCGTCGGGGGTATCCAACCCCTCACGCGCTTTCAGCGCCGCCACCGCGGGCGATCCGTTCCAGGCACCGGGAGGGGCCTCATCCGCGCCTAAATGCAGCATTCCAAGGGGAAAAAGCGACGCCACTTCGGCGGCCAGCGGGTCCAGAAGGTCCCAGGTTGCGGGCATGGCCGGGTTGACGATGTTGTCCAGATAGCCTTGAATCGACACTTCCTCGCCATTGTCGCCGGGGTCGCGCAGGCCAGGGATCGCCTTGATCATCGCGTGGGAATGGGCGGGCACCTCGATCTCGGGCAGGACCTCGATCTGCAGGGATTTCGCCCGCGCCAGCACAAGGGCGACATCGGCCTTTGAATAGCTGCCGCCCGCCCGGATGCCACCGCCAAAGACGCCGGGGACCAGTTCGCCCTCGCCGCGAAAGGCGGTGCGCCGCCAGAGAAGCGGCTGGCTGGCGACTTCCAGCCGGAAGGCTTCGTCATCGGCGAAGTGCCAGTGAAATCGGTTCAGCTTCAGCAGCGCCATCAGGTCCAGAAGCCGCAGGATGAAGTCGAGCCCGAAGAAATGCCGTGCGCAATCAAGGTGTTGGCCGCGCCAGCCGAAACGGGGGCTGTCGGTGATCACGCCGCAAGGCAG
>CAIXBE010000531.1 GCA_903917595.1 uncultured Rhodobacterales bacterium | reverse complement strand
TGCCCTTCGGCGGTGGACGACCCGAACCCCGCCATATCCGCGTCACGGGTGTCAAACAGGATCATCCCCCCGGTCCGCAGATACTGGTTCAGTTTGGCATAGGCAGCGGCTGAGGGTTGCGTCTGCCCGACCGTGACCGGCCAATACAGAAACGGAAAGAACGCCAGCTCATCCTTTTCCAGATCGACCCCGATCGGCATCATCGGCTCGATCGAGGTGCGCTGCCACAGCTTGTCGCTAAGGCCCAGAAGGCCAGCTGCCGACACTTCGTCGACGCGCACATCGCCGGTGATCACATAGCCAAGGACAAAGGCCGACGTCGCCTCGATCGCCCGCAGATCATCCGGCAGGCTGGTATCCTGCGCCCGCGCCTGACCCATCGGTACCAGCGCGGCAAGCACCAACACTGCAGCCGCCCGGCCAAGACCGGAAAGCCGCCCCGCGACCCACAGCGCCGCAAGGATATCGGCCAAAAGCAGCGCCAGACCGCCGGTCAGGAACGCGCCTTTCAGGGCCTGAGCCTCGGGTCCCTCCAGCCCCTCAACCGGCACCGAAGCGGGCCAGTCAACAGCCATAAGTTCCGTTTCGGTCCCGATGACGTTAAGCGCCACCCGCCGGTCCGCCCCGGCATAAAGCCCCGGCGGCATCGCAAGCTGCGGCCCATCGTCGATGGCCCCGGCCAAAGCCTCGCCTTCGACGCCCGAAAGCCCGCCCGCGTCGGACGCCTGACCATAGGCATCCAGCACCACTTCGGGCACCCAGATCTGACCCGTCAGATCCTCGGCCGTTGGGCGGGCCGCCTTGGTCGACACCGCCAGCCGTTCCAGCATCTGCACAAACAGGCCCGACAGCGGCAGCGACGACCATTCCGCATTCGCCGTCACATGCACCAGCACCACCTGACCGTCACCCACCGCCTTGCGCGTCATCAGCGGGGTGCCGTCCTCCAGCGCCGCAATCGTGCGCTCGGCAAGGTCGGGGTCGGGCTGCGCCAGAACCTGCGCGCGCACCACGACATCCGTGGGTGCCACCAGCCCGAAGAACGGCGTGCCCTCGGCAAAGGGGGCCAGCGCCTTCGGCTCGCCCCAGCTCATGGCACCGCCGACCGTTCGGCCGCCTTCACGCAGGCGGACCGGCAGCAGCGGGTCCTCGGTCATGCGGCTGACATCGCTGGCCGCAAGGCGCGGTCCGGCAAAGCGCAGCAAGAGACCGCCCTCCTCCAGCCAGTCCAGCGTCGCATCGGTTTCCGTCTGGGTCAGCTTGGCCACATCGGCAAGGATGATCACGTCGGGCTTGGCCAGCAGCACATCGGTCAGACTGCCGTCGATTATCTCGGCCACCGGCTGCAGCGCTTGGCGAAGGTAATGCAGCGGCGACAGAAGCTGCAGGCCCTCTTGATCCGGTCCCGCGCCGATCAGCGCGATCTTGCGGCGTTTCAGGCTGTCATCGGTCAGGCTGACCGCGCCTGCGGTGCGTGCGGTCTCAAGCTCGAACCGGGTGATCCGGTTGCGCAGTTCCGCCGGCAGGTCCAGATCAACCTTGGCCCGCGCCATGCCGGCGGCAAAGGGCAGCGTGACCCGTGCCAGTTCCCGTTCGATGCCGGAGGGGTCCGGCCCCCGCGCGATCACCTCGACCGACACGGCATCACCAACCGGCATCCGTGAGCCCGACACGACAACCTTGGCATCGGCAAATTCCGCCGGATGCAGCACGAACACCGGCCTCGGGCTTTCGATCACCCGCACCGTGCCCTGCCCCTGCAGCGCCGCCAACAAATCCTCACGTCCCGCATGAGCCAGCCCGTCCGACAGCCAGACCGTGTCAAACTTGCCCACGGGCAGCACCCCGGCCCAGCCGTCCATCATCGGAGCCCAGGCCAGCGGCTGCAAGCCCGCCGCACGTCCGGCCCAGGCCTCGGCGGTCTGAAACTCCACCGCTTCGGGCGCGTCGGTCAGCCGGATCAGGGCGACGGTGCGACCCTCGGCCCCGGCCTCGGCAACCAGGGCTTGCGACTTTTCCACCCGGCGCGGCCAGTCGCGCGCATCGGCCCAGGACCCATCGACGACGATCAGCAAAGGCCCGGCCCCCACGACCCGCACATCGGGGTTCAGGATCGGTCCGGCAAAGCCAAGGATTGCCGCCGCCACCGCCAGCATCCGCAGCAAGAGCAGCCACCACGGGGTCTTGTCGGTCTCCGCCTCGTCATCCTTCAGGCCCAACAGCAGGGCGATGCCCGGAAACCGCCGCCGGATCGGGGCGGGCGGCACGGCGCGCAACAGAAACCACAGGATCGGCAGGGCAATCAGCGCCAGCAGCAGCACCGGAGTGGCAAAGCCGATCGGACCCAGCATGAACATCAGCGGTTCCCCTGCAGCGCGACAAACGCCCACAAGAGCGCCGACTGCGCCGGGCTGCCGGTGTGGTGCGTCGAGAACTGCCAGCCAACCGCGCGGGCAAGTGTCGCCAGCCGGTCCTTGCGTTCGGCCAGCCGCGCCAGATAGCGGCCGCGCAGGTCGCCCGCGCGCTGGGTTTCGTGCCGCAGCGTGCCACCCATCGATTCGAAAATCGTGCGGCCGTCAAAGGGAAAGTCTTCCTCGGCCGGGTCCAGAACCTGGATCAGCGCGCCCTTGACCCCCCGGTCCGCCGCACGGGCCAGACCTGCCTCGATGCCCGCCAGATCGCCAAGAAAATCCGACAGGAACACCGCGCGACCGTGGCTGACCATGCCTTCGGTTTCGGGCGCACCATATTCCGCGTCCACCTCGTCGCCCGACAACCGCGCCGCCAGCCGCAGCATCTGCGCCCGCCCGGCGCGGGGATGCGCCATGCCCGCTATCCCGACCCGCTCACCGCCGCGCAGCAAAAGGACCGCCAAAGCCAGCGCCAACAGTTTGGCCCGGTCCGACTTTGGTGCCCGCCCCTTGTCACCGCTGAAAGCCATCGACTTCGATGGATCGACCCACAGCGTCACCGACTGCGCCGCCTGCCATTCGCGTTCCCGCACGAAATGCGCATCCGACCGGGCCGACCGCCGCCAGTCGATCATCCGGGCCGAATCGCCCGCACTTGCCGGGCGATATTGCCAGAACTCATCCCCCATCCCGGCCCGCCTGCGCCCATGCTCGCCCAGCATGACCGTCGAGGCCAGCATCTCGGCCTCGGCCAGCAGGGGCGGCAGGGTCTGGCCCAGGGCCTCGGCCCGAGTTCTAAGATCGGGATTGGAGAGATCGGGGGCTGGCGTCACGCGGCGGCCTCAAGCCGAAGGACGCGGTTGGTGACGCGGGTGATGATCCCGGCCATCGTCTCGCCCCGCGCCCGCGCGGCAAAGGACAGCGCCATCCGGTGGACCAGCACCGCCTGCGCCAAGGCCGCGACATCAGCAACCGACGGCGCAAGCCGCCCGTCCAAGAGCGCGCGCGCCCGGACCGTCAGCATCAGCGCCTGCGCCGCACGCGGACCCGGGCCCCAGGACAGACTGTCCGCCAGATCGCGGCCCTCGGGTTCCCCGGGACGGCAGGCGCGGACAAGGTCAAGGATCGCCTCGACCACCTGCTCGCCCACCGGCATCCGGCGGATCACCGATTGCGCCGCAAGAAGTTGGTCAGCGGTAAAGACCTGATGCGCCTCGGCCTCTTCTGCACCTGTCGTTGCGATCAGGATGTCACGCTCGGTCGCGCGGGTCGGATATTCGACATCGACCTGCACCAGGAACCGGTCCAGCTGCGCTTCGGGCAGGGGATAGGTGCCTTCTTGCTCAATTGGGTTTTGCGTCGCCAGCACATGGAAGGGTCGGCCAAGCGGGCGGTGTTCGCCGGCAATCGTGACCTCTTTTTCCTGCATCGCCTGCAGCAATGCCGACTGCGTGCGCGGAGAGGCGCGGTTGATCTCGTCGGCCATCAGCAGCTGGCAAAAGATCGGGCCTTCGACGAAACGGAAGGCACGGCTGCCATCCTTGGCGGCCTCCAGCACTTCGGACCCCAGAATATCGGCGGGCATCAGGTCTGGCGTGAACTGGATGCGGTTGGCATGCAGGCCCATGACGGTGCCAAGCGTGTCGACCAGCCGGGTCTTGCCCAACCCCGGCAGACCCACAAGCAGCGCATGACCGCCGCACAAAAGGCTGGCCAGAACCAGGTCCACCACCCTCTCCTGCCCGATGAATCGCCGGTTGATCGAGGCCTTGGCCTGTCCCAGCACCGCGCCAAGCGCTTCGATTTCCGCAACTAGCGCCTTGGTATCGGCCATGCCTCAAGCTCCCTTCGGGGTAAACCTATGCCATTAGAGCGAACTATGCCGCCGGGCACAAATGGCAAAAGGCGACTTGACACAAATGATCGTGAGAGCAGAAGGGATTGCGCCGACTTCAGACTGCGCAATCGGCTGAAGTGACTGAAAAGCGACCGATCTCGACGCTGGCACCCTGATCATCCGCACTCAGATACTGAAAATCGATACGCGCGCCTTCCGTCAGAATGCGAACAAAATAGACGTCGCTGCAGGCGCTGGTGCGAACTTGCGCTTCTGCACCATAGTCCAGCTCTGTGTCCGGTCCGGCCACCGCATAGACAAAGGTCAGCACCGTGCCTTCGGCCTTCACCTCCTGCAAAGTCACACCATTGCCAAGGTCTTCCGGCACCGGCGTTTCATCAACGACATCGCTCAGCAACTGCGAAAGCGAAACCTGAGTCAGCCGCAAGGTGATAAATCGATCCATGGTTGCCGGATCTTCCGCTGCGGCCAGCACACCAGCTTCGATCTTCGGCATCACCCACGCCAGATTGACGCGCGACAGGACGATCAGCGCCAAGCCCACCACCACCCCCAACCCGCCCCGCGCCAACGCGATCGAAGGATCGGGCCGCGCCGGGTCCTGTGCCGGTGCGAAGATCAAGGCGAGATTTGCAAGCGGGACGAGACTGAGAATGCCACCCCTACTATGTCCAAAAGCATCGCGTGACCGGGCCTGGCCGAACACAACGGCCACGTAGCCCGCCACAAAGCTCAGCACCAGCTCCAAGCCGATGACGCCGCTTAGCCAGCCCTGCTGCATCGCTGGCGTCGCAAGAAGCCAAATCGACTGGCCGACAGAAATCCCCAGAATGACAAAGCTTGAGAGGACGAAGTAGGGCGCACGGGCCAGTATCGCGGCACCCCTATGAAACAGCGCCGCGAAAATCCCGCCCATTACTATGAAGCCGAAACTGACAAGTTGGATCTGAGCTTCTGATAACGCGATATAACTCCAGGCAAAATCTTCCAACATCGCAACCTCACAATCGCTGCTGTCATTCTTGACGTGGAAGTCTGGTCAAACAACCCCTAGGTTACGGTACAGCTGAGAAACATTGTCAGCCCGAATGCCAGGGACTTTCAGATCACCATGACCAACCCTCCGCACATCGCAGACACACTTGCCGCTGCAGCCAAGGTGGCCGCGCGGAAAGGCCCCCCGCCGGTTCATCTGTGGAACCCGCCGTTCTGCGGTGACATCGACATGCGCATCGCCCGCGACGGCACCTGGTTCTACCTTGGCACCCCGATCGGTCGCGCCCCCTTGGTCAAGCTGTTCGCGTCGATCCTGAAGCGCGAGGGTGACGATTACTTCCTTGTCACCCCGGTCGAAAAGGTCGGGATCAAGGTCGACGATGCGCCCCTGCTGGCCATCGACTTTGATGCCCATGGGCAGGGCGACGCCCAGACCTTGACCTTCACCACGAAAACCGAGGATACCGTGACACTTCGCCCCGACCACCCGCTGCGGGTCGAGCGTGACCCTGACAGTGGCGAACCTGCGCCTTATATCCTGATCCGCGCGAACCTCTGGGCCCTCATCGACCGGAAATCCTTTTACCGGCTGGTCGATCTGGGTTGCCATCACCGGCACGACGGGCAAGACTGGTTTGGTCTTTGGTCCGCGGGTCAGTTCTTCCCGGTCATCCCCTCATCCGAGTTGCCCTGAACCCCATGCCCCGTTTTGCCGCCAACCTGACCCTCCTCTTCACCGAGGTCCCGATGCTTGACCGCCCCGACTGGGCGGCCCGCTGCGGCTTTGACGGGGTCGAGGTGCTGTTTCCCTATGACCAGCCAATGTCCGAATGGGAACGCGCGCTGAACGGCATGCCCCTGGCGCTGATCAACACGCCGCCCGGCGACTGGGCCAGCGGCGACCGGGGTTTTGCCGCGGTGCCGGGGATGGAGCTGCGGTTTCGCGAGAGTTTCCTGCGCGCCGCGGAATATGCCACCCGTCTGCAGGCTGGTCGGCTGCACGTCATGGCCGGGGTCGCCAAGGGCCCGCAGGCCGAACAATGCTATACCGAGAACCTGACCTGGGCCCTGGCCGAAGCCCCCGATCTGACCCTGACGGTCGAGCCGTTGAACCCCGACGACATGCCCGGCTATTTCCTGAACGACTACGATCAGGCCGCCCGAATTCTGGACGACATCGCCAATCCCCGCATCGGCCTTCAGTTCGACCTGTGGCACGCCGCCCGCCTGCACGGCGACGCTGGCCGGGCTTGGGAAGATCACCGCCACCGGATCAACCACGTCCAGATCGCAGGTTTTCCCACCCGCAATGAACCCGGAGGCGGAGGCTTCTCGCTCCCCGACCTGTGTGATCAGGTCGATGCGCATTGCCCGCAGGTCTGGATCGCCGCCGAATATCGCCCGGCCAAAGGCACCGCGCAGGGGCTGGGCTGGCTAACCGCGCTGAAAGCGCGCAGCGGCTTAATCGGTTAACTCTTAGTCCGTCAAGTCCACGATGGCTTCGATCTCGACCCGCATCTGCGGATAGGACAAGGTATTGAAGCCTGCCAGCGCGGCGGGTGCCGCTCCGTGCCCCAAGGCACGCAACTCGGCCGCACCCGGTGATGCGCCTGCCAGCCCACCCGGCGGGACTTCGTAATAGACCCCCAGATGCAGCACCTGACGGACCGGCCCCAACCCGGCGGCTACCCGGTCGATGCAGCCAAGGCTGCGCTTCACCTGCCGGTCCAGATGGCCCGGGTCGATGACCTGAGCATCAGCATCCAGCGACACCTGCCCGCCGACAAAGCCGATCCCGCCGCAGGCAAGCCCGTGTTTATAGGGCAGATGGATCGGCCAGTCCCACAACCCTTCGGGCCAACTGTGCGACTTTGGCAAGGCCCGGCCATCCTCGCCGATCATCCCCATCAGTTCGATCTTGATCGACTTGCCCCCCGGCAAAGGGACTGGCAGGGAAATCGCGGTCGCGATAGGCCCCGGTTCGGTATAGAAACTTGCGGTTGCCCGCGCCGAAGGTTCCCAGGCCTCCTTGGTGCCCTCGGCGTGATACCAGCGGTTCATCCGCACGACATCGCCAAACCCTGCGCCAAGACCGGCGAGCGTCTGGCCCAGGGCCTGCATGACCGACCGGCTTTCTTCGGCCAGTGTTCCTGTCACCGCGCCCGCCTGACCGGCCAGAAACAGAAAGCGCCCCTGCCGCAACCCGGCGACGAATGGCCCTGATCCAACGGTCGCATTGCGCCGCCCAACAACTGCCACCGCCTCGACCGACAGGCTGCCATCGCCCTGCCCGGCCCAGGCCACCGGCACCAGTGTTAGGGCTATACCCGGACCGTCCGGCACACTGGATGCCAAGGCCGCGCGCAACTGATCGGGGTCTACCGTATCTGCCCGGTAAAAGGCGCGCAAAAGGCAAAGATCCTGCGCCGAGGCGCCCTCGCGTGCCAGCGCCTGGACGATCGCTGCGACCTGCTGCGAAGGGTCGCCCGATGCCCCCCCGGTTAGCACCAGTTCCTTGATCCGCACCGTCGTCAGCGCCATGTCCAGTCCCCGCCCCAGCCTGATTCGCCACGCAAGGTTAACAGAGCCCGCTCCCGCAGGAATGGAAGACCGATGGAAGACAGGTGGAAGACCACGCGATCCGATCTAACTCCCTGAGATAACGCAAAGAACGCAGCGCCTGTCCGAGCGGGCATGCAAAGGCCCATCTTGTGCCCCCCGCCCCTTCCCCGCTACAAGCTTTGGCAGACAAGACAGGAACCGGACCCATGCCCATCGACGCCCCCGAGACCCAGACCGTTACCAGCTGGAAAGTCGCCTGCGACGGCGGGGAGGGTGCCTTGGGCCACCCCCGGGTCTGGCTGACCATTCCGGCAGACACCGGTTTTGTCGAATGCGGCTATTGCGACAAGCGTTTCGAAATCGACCGCGCCCATGCGCATGGCGATCACTAGGTTCCGCGACCACCTCGGACCAACCCCACCACCGCACCGATGACGGCGCCCAGCGGCGTCCAGAAAAAGGCCACGCCCATCGCATAGGCGCCTTCGGCCTGGCTGATGCTGATAACCGACGGCAGCGCCATGCCGATCGCAAACACGGCAGCCCCGCCGCCGAAGAAGCCCACGAGAGTCCAACCAAATCGTCCCATCGCAAATCCTCTGCAGGGGCGGCCAGTCTCATGCCAAACCCTGCGGCCGATCAAGCGCAAATGCACCGAACCAGCCGGAAAGGCCGGATCAACTGACCGCAGAAGCACCATTCGCGGTAGCCCTTTGCCCCCCTTTCTGCCAATAATCCCCCCAACCACGGGGAGCAAACCATGAGTTTCGGCAAGGGCCACCATCTGCATCTGATCGACGGCTCGGCCTATATCTTCCGCGCCTATCACGGTTTGCCACCCCTGACACGCAAGTTCGACGGCTTGCCGATCGGTGCCGTCGCAGGTTTCTGCAACATCCTTTGGAACGAGATTTCCACCGGCAAGCGCGCCGGGGCGGCGACGCATATCGCTGTGGTCTTCGACCATTCCGCCAAGACCTTCCGCAACGACATCTACCCGCTTTACAAAGCCAACCGCCCCGAGCTGCCGGAAGACCTGCGCCCGCAGTTCCCGCTCACCCGCGACGCCACCCGCGCCTTCAACGTCGCCTGCATCGAAACCCCGGGGTTCGAGGCTGACGACATCATCGCCACCCTCGCCCGTCAGGCGGTCGAAGCAGGGGGAAGTTGCACCATCATCTCCTCCGACAAGGACCTGATGCAGCTGATCGGTCCCGGCATCGACATGTTCGACCCGATGAAGACCAAGCGGATCGGCCCTGATGAGGTGATGGAGAAATTCGGCGTCGGCCCCGACCGGGTGATCGACGTGCAGTCGCTGGCCGGGGATTCGGTCGACAACGTCCCCGGCGCGCCGGGCATCGGCCTGAAGACCGCAGCGCTTTTGATCAACGAATACGGCGACCTTGACACGCTTCTGGCCCGGGCCGGGGAAATCAAGCAACCCAAACGGCGCGAGGCTTTGCTGGACAATGCCGATCTGATCCGCGTCTCACGCGATCTGGTGACGCTGAAGACCAACACGCCGGTCGACATCGCGCTGCAAGACCTTGAGGTCCGGCAACCCGACCCCGACACGATCCTGACCTTCCTCGCGGAAATGGAATTTCGCACCCTGTCCAAGCGCGTCGCCGACAAGCTTGGCGTCGCGGCCCCCGCCCTGCCCGAAGCTGGCGCGATCGAGGTCAAGGGCGCCCACGACGAGAAGAGGCAGTCGCACGAGGAGCGTCTCCCCTTTGACCACGCGTCCTACGAATGCATCCGCGACATGGCCGCGCTTGACCGCTGGATCGCCCATATCCGCGATGCGGGCCATGTGGCGGTCGACACCGAAACCACCAGCCTGGATGAGATGCAGGCCGATCTCGTCGGCATTTCCCTGTGTGTGGACGCAGGCAAAGCCGCCTATATCCCCCTGGGCCACACCACCGGCGGCGGTGATCTGTTCGGGGCCACCGCCTTGGCCGAAGGCCAACTGCCGATGGCCGCCACCCTTGCCGCGCTGAAACCGCTGCTTGAGGACCCGGCGATCCTGAAAATCGGCCAGAACATGAAATACGACTGGAAGATCTTCGCCCGCCAAGGGATCAGGATCACCCCCTTCGATGACACCATGCTGATGAGCTATGCCATGCAGGCGGGCCTCAACAACCACGGCATGGACACGCTGTCCGACCTTTACCTCGGCCACCAGCCGATCCCGATCAAGACCCTCCTCGGGTCGGGCAAAAGCCAGATCACCTTCGACAAGGTCGCCATCGACACGGCGGTCAAATACGCCGCCGAAGACGCCGACGTGACCCTGCGCCTGTGGCAGCTTTTCAAGCCGCAACTCCACCGCGCGAAGGTCACCACCGTCTACGAAACCCTGGAACGCCCGCTGGTGACCGTTTTGGCAGAGATGGAGATGACCGGCATCAAGGTTGACCGCGACGTCCTTCGCGGCATGTCCAACGTTTTCGCGCAAAAGCTGGTGCAGCTAGAGGAAGACATCCACTCCATCGCGGGCGAAAAGTTCAACGTGGGCTCGCCGAAACAACTGGGCGAGATCCTGTTTGACCGGCTGCAGGTTCCCGGCGGCGTAAAAGGCAAGACCGATGCCTATGCCACCGGTGCCGACATTCTGGAAGACATCACAACGCTGGAAGACGCCCACCCGACCGGTGCAAAGCTGGCCGCGCGTATCCTTGACTGGCGCCAGATCGCCAAGCTGAAATCCACCTATACTGACGCACTACAAGAAGCGATCAACCTCGACACGGGTCGCGTTCACACAAGTTACTCCATCGCCGGGGCGAACACCGGGCGCTTGGCCTCGACCGACCCGAACCTCCAGAACATCCCCGTCCGCACCGAAGAAGGCCGCCGCATCCGTGAGGCCTTCGTGGCCCCGGCAGGTCGGACCCTTGTCAGTCTCGACTACTCCCAGATCGAACTCCGCATCCTCGCCCATATCGCCGACATTCCCCAGTTGCGGCAGGCCTTCGAGGACGGGATCGACATCCACGCCCTGACCGCCTCCGAGATGTTCAACGTGCCCTTGGACCAGATGACCAGCGACATCCGCCGCAAGGCCAAGGCGATCAATTTCGGCGTCATCTACGGGATTTCCGGCTTCGGCCTGGCCCGCAACCTGCGCATTCCGCGCGCCGAGGCGCAGGGCTTCATCGACCGCTATTTCGAGCGCTTCCCGGGTATCAAGACCTACATGTCCGACACCGTCAAATTCGCGCAAGAAAACGGCTTCGTCCAAACCCTGTTCGGTCGGAAAATTCACACTCCCGAGATCAACGCACGCGGCCCCGGCGCAGGCTTCGCCAAACGCGCCGCGATCAACGCCCCGATCCAAGGCACCGCCGCCGACGTGATCCGCCGCGCGATGATCCGCATGCCCGCCGCGATCAAACACCTCGATGCCAAGATGCTCCTGCAAGTCCACGACGAACTGCTGTTCGAAGTGGCCGAAGGCGAAACCGACCGCCTGGTCGCCGCTGCCAAGGACACGATGGAAACCGCCGCCCACCCAGCCGTTGCCCTGAACGTCCACCTCGCGGTCGAGGCGGGCAAAGGCCGGAACTGGGCCGAGGCGCACTAGAAACAACGAGGAAGTGTGAACATGGCCGACGACATCACCTTCGCACCGCCAGACGACAACCTTTTCCAACTGCTGATGGAACGGGCAGTGAAAGGTTCGGTTCCAGTCTACGGAGTCGTGCTTGAGAGCGCAAAAATCCGTTTGCGTCGAGCGCATCCCGCTCACCGCCCAGAGTTGACCCGAGTTGGCGCAGAGGCGGTCGCCGCAATGGCGGCGGCATGGCAGAGAGGGAACCCTATTCAACCCTGGCTCTACGCGAAGGGCGATCACTACATCGTCGCAGATGACTACTTCTGGCTTGCTCTGATCGAGAAACACGGCATCGACAGCTTTGCCGCGCAGGTGCTTGGAGAGCCACTGCAAGAAGGGCTGATCCAAAAGGTCGGGCCTCTGGAAAAACCCCAGATTCTCGGCCTGCTTGGCCTAAGTCCAAAGTCCTGAGAACGGTTGACGATGATCCCCGACTGGCCCGCCCTTAAAGCCTTCGCCCTGGCACTGGACCTGCCGCAGGTCACGATCGCCCACCCCTGGGGCAACGAAGCCCTCAAGGCCCACGGCAAGATGTGGTGCTGGTGGTCGCCTTACATCGACGCCGCTGTCTTTAAGTGCGACAAGGACGAACGCGAGATGCTGCTGGCTGCCGACCCCGTCACCTTCATTCTCCACCCCCACAACGCGCCCCATAATCTGGTCCTCGTCCGGGCGGGCAAGATCGACGAAGGCTGGGCCCGCGCCCGCCTGATCAGCCAATGGCGCGACGCCGCCCCGAAACGCTGGCTGAAAGTCTGGGACGCGGCCAGGCCGGCCCCCTGACTGCCCTTTCACTTGCTGCAATATATCCCGGGGGTTTGGGGGCAGCGCACCCACATGCCTCGTATTTGTGCCCCTATGCACGAAACCGAGAGAACGGGCTTGCGGCGAATGCCGCTCAATTTGAAACCAGCACTAACGGTCGATCCGGCATTGATAGCAGTTGTTGCGCGCCGACCTCACATGCAGATAGGCCACGCGTGGATCGGCGAACAACGTTTCCGCCCGCGCCGGGATCATCCCCGTCGCCACCACGCCGCCCGTGCCATAGACGATCCGGTCATCCATCCCATAGCCCCGGACGATGTATTCGGGTGAGGCCAGCATCTCTAGCTGACCCGCGCCACCCCCGGCATCACACGGGTCGGCGCACAGGAAAATCGGCCCAAGCTCGGCATAGGGTTGCGGCGCGGGAAAGGGCCGGTGCGCCAGAACCAGCATTCCAGCCCCGGCAGGGATCATCCGCAAACAATGCCGGCAGGGATTGCCGCCCCCGTCCGAGACCACCCGCTCCGGCACCTGTCCATTAGCGTCTGCGCCCCTAGCCTGATAGTGCCGGACCACATCGGTCGGTATCGCCACAAATTGCATGTCATCCTCCTGCTTTCGCCGCAGGATGCCCGCCCCGCCCGGTCCTTGCGACCCGAAGCTTGCGGTTTCAGGCGGGGTCGACCAGCCGCCCCAGCACCCGGCCACCCAGAATATGCAAGTGGTAATGCGGCACCTCCTGCATGCCATGCGCGCCGGTGTTGGTGATCGCGCGGAACCCTTCCGCCCCGCTTAGCCCCAGAATCGCGCAGGTCTTGGCGACAGTGCGATGAAAGTCGACGATTTCTTCGGCCGAGCCTTCAGCCGCGAAATGGTCTAGCGACACATAGGCGCCTTTCGGCACCGCCAGCACATGCACCGGCGCTTGCGGGTGGATGTCGTGGAAAACCAGCGTATGCGGCGTCTCCATGACTGTGCGGTTCGGGATCTCGCCGCGCAGCACACGGGCGAAAATGTTCGTCGGGTCGTAGGTCCAGCTCATGTCGTTCAATCCACGAATAAGTAATCTGTAACCGCAATCTCGCGCGCCTTTTCCACCGGAATGTCCAGAAACTCGGCCAATTGGACGCTGTTTTCATCCGGGCTTGCCGTTTGACGCAGGATGCCATGGCCAGCAAGGTTCAAATCGCGCAGCCGTTCACTGTCGAACTTGACGTCATACCGAACCGTCGGCAACAACTGCGCAAGCGCCCGCTCCGTGCTATTTGGCCCCACCAGCCCCATCCTTCTGGCGTGGCCAATCAGGTAATCGTCGGTAAAGTTGCAGTCGATCTCCAGCAGCCGGACACGCGCCCGGTCGTTATACAAGTCCTGGATAAGCTCGACATTCGAAGGATCGACACAAAGCACCAGACGATCGGTTTCAAAGCAGTCGAACAGCATCCGCACCAGCGACCGGCTATGCCGCATGCGTTTTGCAAGTGTCGACTGAATCCCGCCAAGGTCCGGCAATTCGGTTGCCTCCTCGTTGAACAGGTAGTCCAGCGCAGGCCGGTTCGTGACCTGACGCACCCGGTCAACCAGCCGCTTGGCCACATGCCATTTCTTGCAGGTCACCAGCATAAGGGTCCGCTCTTGACCAAAACTGGTCTCTGCTTCCCATATCCGAGGCGAAAACCTCCGACCGCTCCGGCCTCGCGAAGTCAGAAACTCGAACTGGCGCCGTCCGTCATTGGTGGTCTCAACGCTTCGCCCGGTCTCGGCATAAAGCTCGCCCAAATGCTGTTTCAGGGCCTTTGCATCCGGGCTGATCTTGCGGGCAAACAAGAAATCTTGACTTAAAAGCAGGTCAAAGTGGTCATCATAGAAGGTCACCGGCATGCCGTAATCGGTGAACAAAAGGAAAGTCAGAGTGCGTGAGCGAATCTCGGCTTCGGGCACCAGATGGGCGACAAGCGTTTGGAAAAAGGTCTCATCCGGAATCCAGGTGGTCCTGAAGAACCTGATCACGTCGCGACGCTTGGCGATGAAGTCAAGCAGCGCCTCGACCGTCCGGCGCCGCAGGCACCACCACTGGCTGCCGATCCGGATCTGCAGGCCCTCTGGCACCTTGCGGGTCAGCCCCAACCGTTGCTGCAAGTGCATCGACCGATAGAACCAGGCCTTGTTCTGCCGCTCGTTGAACCAGTGACGATAGATCAGCCGTTCTTCCTTGAGCCCGATCTTGATCCAGTCCGAACTGTGAAAGTCGAAGCTTTCGATGTAATCTGCCTCTCCAGCCTCAAGCCGGGCATGGACATGCTCTGCCGTCTTGATCGGCATGCAGTCGCCCGACAACATGTAAAAATGCGTGGCACCGGGAAAGTCGGCAGCGGCAGCCTTCACGGCTTCCAGCGTGGCGGCAACCAGGCTCCATTCTCCCCAGCCGCATTTGACCCGACGCTGCGCGAAAGTAATGGCAGGATTGCCGGATAAGGCTTGCCTGATACGGACAAAATCTGAGGGATTCGCCCCGGCATCGAAATGGATCGAGAGGCAGTCCCCGGCAGCAGTCAGCCGCAATGCCTGGGCGATGATCCCCTCCGGATCCTTGTGGCACAAGAGAATGAAGGCGATTTGGGTCATCGGATTCGCGCACAGGATGTATTCGTCATGCACATCTCCGTAACCTCTGGCACACCGCCTTGAAAAGCCCGAATGTGACTCGTTGAATTGCCATATTTCCGGACTTTCTACGCGTCTGCGTTGGTCGGTATGTAAAAGGAGCTTGCGACATGGGGTTTCCCGGAACCTGGATGACGGAAAGTGAAAGCGTCGTCTACCGGGTCGTGCCGAAATGCGCTTGCTCGACAATCGGGCAGATCATGTTCTACGCCGACCAGGGCAGCTTTTTTGACGGCGACATTCATGACGCCACCTACGGCATGCACAAATGGGCGATGGATGCCAGCCAGTCCCGGATCGAACGCGCGGTGCGCGGTCACAAGACCTATGCGTTTTCCTGCGTGCGCAATCCCTATACCCGGATCCTGTCGTCGTTCTTTGACAAGATCTGCGGCATCCAGCGGAACGGCAAGCGTTATCGCGGCAACCTTGTGCCCCTTCTGATGCAGAAATACGGGATCGCGGTCGGCGGCGACGACGGCAAGCAGGACTTCGACCAGATCGCCAGCTTCCGCCGGTTCCTTCTGTTCGCGCGCGACACCATCCGCTGGAAAAAGCCGATGGAACCGGACATCCACTGGTCGGCAATGGCCGGGCATATCTCGACCTTCATCGTCAATGGCGGGCGTTACAACAACATCTTCTTCACCGAGGATTTCAATCCTGGCATGCAGTCGGTTCTGGACAATATCCAGACCAAACATCCGGTTGACCTGAAGACGATCCCGCGGTTCAACGAAAGCGAAGGGCACGGCCCCAAGCGTGCGCATCCGGTCGAGGCGTATTTCGACGACCTGTCGATGCACCTCATGTGGGAGATTTACCGGCGCGACTTTCAGCTATTCCAGTATGATTTCGACAACCCGGCCAACAAGATGCCGAAAGGCCCGGTCGATCTGGACGAAGTTCACGCAAAGCTGGGGGATTGACCGGAATGGACAGTGTCTCCGGCGGCTGCCTGTGCGGGGCGCTTCGTTTCACGGCGATAGGCGCACCTTACCGTGTCGGCATCTGCCATTGCCTTGACTGCCGCAAGAACCACGGCGCTCTCTTCCACGCCTCGGCCATCTTCCCCGAAGCTGCGGTGACCATCACCGGGACTTGGCACAGCTATCAGGATCGGTCGTTCTGCCGGACCTGCGGTTCGCCGGTCTTTGCCCATATCGAGGATGAGATCGGCATCAACCTTGGCGCCTTCGACGCCCCCGACCAGTTCCGCCCGACCTATGAACTGTGGACAATCCGCCGTGAAGGCTGGCTGCCCGCGTTGCCGGGGCTCCGGCACTATACCGGAAACCGCGAAAGCGGCGGCCGATCCGAGAGTTAAGCCAAATTCCTTCGAAGGAATTTACAAAACTTTTCGAAAAGTTTTGCGCCCTACACCGGATCGCCCGCCCCTGCCCCGCGAAACCAGCGCACAATCACCGCGCGTTCTTCGGGTTCCATGTAGCTCGGGTTCCCCGGCGGCATCGCATGAGTCACCCCCGCCTGCAGGTAGATCCGCCGCGCCTCATGCGCGATCTGGGCGGGCGTTTCCAGCAGCACGCCCTTTGGCGGCCAATAAAGCCCGTCCCAGCCCGGTTCGGCGGCATGGCACATGCTGCATCGTCCCTGCACAATGCCGACCACATCGCCGAACCCCTCGGCACCGGCATAGGTCAGCGCGGCACCTTGCAGCTTGGCCTCTCCCTCCACCAGTCGCATCGGCGCGGTTGACAGCCAGGCGATGATCAGAAACAGGACCACGGTCAGCCCCCACGTCCAGTGCGGATTGCCTTTGCGGGCGTGTTTGGTGTTGAACCAATGCCGGATGGTAACGCCCATCAGGAACACCAGCGACGCGATGATCCAGTTCCACTGGGTCGCAAAGACCAGCGGGTAATGGTTCGACAGCATCAGGAACACGACTGGAAGGGTCAGATAGTTGTTGTGCGTGCTGCGCTGCTTGGCGATCTTGCCATATTTCGGGTCCGGCTTGCGACCGGCCTTGAGGTCCGCGACCACCACGCGCTGATTGGGCATGATGATGAAAAACACGTTGCCCGACATGATGCTGGCCGTGAACGCCCCCAGATGCAGCAGGGCCGCGCGGCCTGAAAAGACCTGGGCATAGAACCAGCTCATCCCCACCAGCACGACAAACAGCGCCACCATCAACACAGTCTGGTTCGCGTTCACGAAGACCTTGCAGAGCGTATTGTAAGTGATCCAGCCAAAAACCAGCGAGGCCAGCGAAATCCCCACGGCCTGCCAGACCGAAAGCTCCATCACGCCCGGGTCGATCAGGAACATCTCGGCGCCGAGATAGTAGACCAGCACCAGCATCGCGAACCCCGACAACCAGGTCGCATAGCTTTCCCATTTGAACCAAACCAGGTGGTCGGGCATCGACGCCGGGGCCACGAGGTATTTCTGGATATGGTAGAACCCGCCGCCGTGGACCTGCCATTCCTCGCCATCGGCACCACTGGCCATATTGCGGTCGCGGTGCAGGCCAAGGTCCAGCGCGATGAAGTAAAAGCTGGACCCGATCCACGCCACCGCCGTGATCACATGCAGCCAGCGCACCGCGATCTCGACCCATTCCCACAGGACAACCCAGTCATACATCGCTGCACCTCCGCCGTTTCAGAGACGCTATACCGGCGATGACTATTCTGTTAATCCATAGAAAGCCCGCATCACTTTCAAGATCGGACGATGAATGTCCTATGTGAACAATATCCGCATGTTCGTCCGGGTCTATGAGCTGGGCAGCATGTCCGCCGCCGCCCGCGACCAGCGCACCTCGCCAGCCGTCGCGTCCTCGCGGATATCCGAGCTGGAAAAGCACCTTGGCGTCCGTCTGTTCAGCCGCACCACCCGCAGCCTGCAACCGACCGAGAACGGCCGCATTTTCTATGACGGTGCGCGTAAAGTGCTGGAGGCGATCGACGACGCAGAATCCGCGGTGATGGATGTCACGCAAAACCCACGCGGCACGATCTTTATCGCAGCACCCTTGGGCATCGGTCGCCGCCTGATTGCACCGCGCGTTCCGGCGTTCAAGGACCAATACCCGCAGATCGACGTGCGGTTGCGTCTGTCGGACCGGGGGGTCGATGTGGTGGCCGAAGGCATTGACGTCGCGTTTCACCTTGGGCTCTTGGACGATTCCACCCTGAAAGTCCGCACCGTCGCCGATTGCCCGCGTCTTTTGTGCGCCGCACCGGCCTATATCGACCGGCGCAGGATGCCGTTCGACGGCGCGGCGCTGGTGGCCGACAAGCATGACTGCCTGAACCTGCGCTATCCGGGGGCAAAGGAATTCCAGTGGACGCTGCAAACACCCGAAGGCCCGCGGAAATTCGAAATTGCCGGCCCCTTTGAATCGGATGACGGGGATGTTCTAACCGGCTGGGCGCTGGACGGGCGCGGCATCGTGCTGAAACCCCTGTTCGAGGTGGCCGAGCATCTGCGCACCGGCGCGCTGGTCCCGGTGGCCACCGCCACCCCACCCTTGGCCGTCCAACTGTCCTCGCTTAGCCAGCATCGGCGGTTGAAGGATCCAAAGGTCCAGCTTTTCACCGACTACATGGCCGCCCATATCCGCGAAGACCTGCGCCGCGCCATCGACCCGTAAAGGGTGCATGTCACGCAAACGAAAAGGCGGGGCCGAAGCCCCGCCTTTCCCTGCCGCTATGGCAAAGCTTACTGGATCTGCTGGCCGTTCACGAAGACTGCGAAACCTTCCTTGGCTTCGATCTTGGTGGTCAGTTCGTCCGGGTTTGCGCCCGGGGCCATGAACATGCCCATCATCATCCGCGCGCCCATCGCGTCGTCTTCGGTGATCAGACCGGTTCCGATCAGCCCGGAGATCAGGGCTTCTGCGCCGGTCACGGTCACGTTCGCCTCGCCCAAAGGCATCGGCATGCCCATCGAGTTGTCGAAAGTGAAAGCGCCGTTGCCTATCAGGGCAGCGCCCGCGACCTTGATCGCGACTTCGGTGATGTTCAGGCTTTCCGGAGCGGGCATCGGCGGCATTTCACCGGTCTCCTCGGATGCGGCCAGACCGACGATGTCGAGGGTGGTCTTGCCCGAAACGTCGATGGAGATGTCAGCCGCATCACGGCTAAGGCCACCAGCCGGGTCGAACATCGCCCATGCTTCTTCGTTCAGGCTGAACTGGCTGAGCTTGAGCAGGAAGGCATAGTCCGCCGGAGCAGCAGCCGCGATGACCGGCGACAGCATGGCAAACTCCATCGGACCGGACGTGACCTTGACCGGCACCGGCATCAGACCGGGGGTCGATTCAATCTCGAAGCCCGAAGCCTTCGAATTGATCGACATCATGTCCTTGTTGAACTCGGCCGTCGCCTCACCGCCGCCAGCCTTCATGATCAGGCTCATCGGCATATAGGGGTTTTCCTGGTTCATCGTGCCGTTCGAATCGCCCTGGCTAGAGCTGAACGACAAGGCCAGCCCCTCATTCAGCGCCTGGGTGAAATCCGCGGGCGAGGCGATGGCAATCAGTGCGATCGACGACGGCAGGGTGAACTCGAACGCCATTTCCACACCGGCGGTTTCGCTGGTGGTGGTCTGCTTCATTTCCATCGACGGATCGTCGGAAACGGTGTTGTAGGCTAGCGTATCGGCCATGATGTCCAAGCCGAAGACCCGGTTGTCGCCGGGGGTATCGGAATACTGACCGCTAAGGTTCGCAAAACCGAAGGTGCCCGAAGCGGTCACTTTCGGCGCTTCGCTGCCGTCAAAGGACATGCCCGGATAGCTGCTGTCATAAGCCACGTCCAGCTTGGCCGCGGTATAGTCATAGACCATTCCACCGTCAGCTTCGCTGGCGACCAGGGTCAGACCGTCATGGGTGATCTTGACCGACCCTTCGGTGTCGCCCGCCATCGTGGCCCCGATTTCGGCACCTGGAACGATTGTCACCGTGCCATCGGATTCTTCGGTCAGCACCATGTCGGAAATGGTGACGCCCGGAACGCCTGCGGGGCTGATCGACACGCCGTTCAGCGTCAGCACGCCGCCCGAGTTGTTCTCGGTCGCCGCCGAAACTTCCAGCCCGATCATCGCGCCGGCGTTCTTCCACGACTGCCAGACCTGATCAGCGGTCAGGGCTGCATGGGCAGTCCCGCTCATCAAAAGTGCAATGACTGGGGCAGCAAAGTATGAATTCATCCGAAACATGCGGGTCTCCTTGATCCAAGAAATGTTCTGCGGCCACATAATGCATGAAAATGGCTCATCGCAAGTAACGGTTTCACGACCCTCGATACGTCGAATACCCGAATGGCGATATCAAAAGTGGCACATGATAGTGCCCATCCGCGTCCGTCACACCAAAACGAATCGGAATCTCGTCCAGGAAAAGCACGCCCTCGCCCGCCTGACCCGAGGCGCGCAGGTAATCTCCGGCGCAAAAGACCAGTTCATAACTGCCCGCCGTCAGATCTTTGCCCTCCAGCAGGGCTGCGTCGGTGCGACCGTCGGCGTTGGTCACCACCTCCTTGATCTTGCGGTGGCTTTGTCCTGAAATACGGTAAAGCATGATCCTGACCCCCGCCGCCGGTTTGCCCTTTGCGGTATCCAGCACATGCGTTGAAAGGCGGCCCATGGGAATCTCCATTGTTTCCGCAGCATCTGACCACGAAACCTTGCGTCTTGCGACCCTGCCCTGCCCGCATATGACCTATCGGAAAATCAATAAAATGCTGGCGAAGAAATTCCCGTAACCTCCGAAAACGCAAAAGGAGCCCCCGTTGACCCGCTATCCCCGAGATTTCCGAGGCCACGGCCCCAATCCCCCCGACGCCTGCTGGCCGGACGGGGCGAAAATCGCCGTGTCCATCGTCCTGAACTACGAGGAAGGCGGCGAGAACAACATCCTGCACGGCGATGCGGGGTCCGAGGCTTTCCTTAGTGACATCGCGGGGGCCGCCCCCTGGCTGGGGCAGCGGCACTGGAACATGGAATCGATCTACGACTACGGCGCGCGGGCTGGGTTCTGGCGGCTGCACCGGCTGTTTACCGGGCTGGATATTCCCATCACCATCTATGGCGTGACCACAGCGCTGGCCCGTAACCCCGAACAGGTCGCCGCGATGAAGGCCGCCGGGTGGGAAATCGCCTCCCACGGCCTGAAATGGGTCGACCACCGCGACATGACCGAAGCCGAAGAATCCGCCCAGATCACTGAGAGCTTCCGCCTGCACACCGAAGTCGTCGGGCAGCCGCCGCAAGGCTGGTATACCGGACGCTGCAGCCTGAACACCGTGCGGCTGACCGCTGAAACCAGAGCCCTTGCCTGGATCTCCGACACCTATGACGACGACCTGCCCTATTGGCGCGAATATGGCGACCATGACCAGTTGGTGATCCCCTACACCCTTGAAGCCAACGACATGCGCTTTGCGACCGCACCCGGCTACATCACGGGTGAGCAGTTCTTTCAGTATCTGAAAGACAGTTTCGACACGCTTTACGCCGAGGGTCAGGCGGGCGCGGCCAAGATGTTCTCCATCGGCCTGCATTGCCGCCTGATCGGCCGTCCGGGCAAGATTGCGGGGCTGAAGCGGTTCCTTGATTATGCCCACAGCCATGACGGCGTCTGGTTCCCGCGCCGGATCGACATTGCCCGGCACTGGGCGGCAACGCACCCACACCGCCGTTTTGAACGCCCCAGCCAGATGACGCGCGAGCGGTTCGTGGAACGCTTCGGCAGCATCTTCGAACACTCCCCCTGGATCGCGGATCAGGCCTTTGATCTGGAACTTGGCCCCGCCCATGACAGCGCCACAGGCCTGCACAATGCCCTGACCCGGATGTTCCGCAGCGCCAGCCCGGCGGAGCGTCTTGGCGTCCTGAAAGCCCACCCCGACCTTGCGGGCAAACTTTCCGCGGCGAAACGCCTGACGGCGGACTCGGCCGCCGAACAGGCCAGTGCCGCGCTGGACAGCCTGACCGACGATGAGCGAAGCCGCTTCCAGCGGCTGAACGAAGAGTATGTGCAAAAGCACGGCTTCCCCTTCATCATCGCGGTGCGGGACAACACCAAGGCCAGCATCCTGCAGGCCTTCCAGACCCGCATCACCAACGACACCCCGACCGAATTCACCACCGCCTGCGCCCAGGTGGAACGCATCGCCGAACTTCGCCTCAAGGACCAACTGCCATGACTGAAAAGCAATCCGGTTACTACGCCCCGCCCGGCGGCCTGCCGCCGCAAACCGCCCTGATGACCGGGCGAGCTGTCTTTACCAACAGCTATTGCGTGATCCCCAAGGGCTGCTTTTCCGACATCGTGACCAGCTTACTTCCCGGCTGGCGGCAAACCCGCCTCTGGCTGATCGCGCGCCCGATGTCAGGCTTTGCCGAGACCTTTTCGCAATACGTCATGGAGGTTCAACCCGGCGGCGGCTCGGACGCCCCCGATGCCGAGGCGGGCGCGGAGCATTGGCTGTTCTTCACCGGCGGCCTTGCGACCCTGACCATCGACGGCACGGGGCATGAACTGGAGGCAGGCTCCTACGCCCATATCCCCGCCGGGGCCAACTGGACCCTCCTTGCCGAAGGTGCCGCCCCCGCCCGATTCCACTGGCTGCGCAAACTATACGATCCGGCCCCCGGCGTGGCGCGCCCAGAGGCCTTCGTGATCAACGAACGCGACGTGCCTGTGCGGTTCATGCCCGACACCGGCGACCGCTGGGGCACCACCCGCTTTGTCGACCCCGAAGACATTCGCCACGACGCGCATGTGAACATCGTGACATTCCAGCCGGGCGGCCTGATCCCGTTCGAGGAAACCCATGTCATGGAACACGGGCTTTACGTGCTGGAAGGCCGCGCGGTCTATAAACTGAACCAGGACTGGGTCGAGGTCGAAGCCGGCGATTTCATGTGGTTGCGCGCCTATTGCCCGCAAGCCTGCTATGCCGCTGGCCCCGGCCCGTTCCGCTACCTGCTTTACAAGGACGTCAACCGGCACGCCAAACTGCGCGGCCCCGGTGCCTTTGGACCAGCAAGATGACCCGCCGCCCCAGCTTGCTCTTTTCAAAAATACTCCACGGGGAGCGCGAGGGGTGTGAAACCCCTCGTTCCGACCTTGGCGGCAGAATTGAACGGTGACAGGACAATGCCCACAATCCGCGCCGAACCCCTCACCCCCCGGGCATTTGCCCCCTTCGGCGACGTCCTCGACGCCACCGGCGATTTCCGCCTGATCAATGACGGCCTGTGCCAGCGATACCACGACCGCGCCAAACTGGACTTCGGCCCCGAGACCAGTTACGCCCACCAGGGCATTTCAATCTTCAACGCTGAACCCCGCAGCCTGCCCTACCGTTTCGACCTGATCGAGCGCCATCCGCAGGGCAGCCAGGCCTTCCTGCCGATGACCGCCAACCCCTTCCTCGTCATTGTCGCTGTCAGCCCCGAGACCAAGCCCAACGCCTTCCTCACAAACGGCGCGCAAGGCATCAACCTGCACAGGGGCACCTGGCATGGCGTTCTGACTCCGCTGCACGCCCCCGGCCTTTTCGCTGTGGTCGACCGGATCGGCCCGACGCCGAACCTTGAGGAATACCGTTACACCGAACCGTGGACGGTCCTGGCCCCCTAG
>CAIXBE010000530.1 GCA_903917595.1 uncultured Rhodobacterales bacterium | reverse complement strand
GCCACCCGCTGGGTCTTCATCCGCATCTACAAATCCAAGACCGCCGCCAATGCCCGCCGCTTTCTGCGCGATCTGGAACGTGCCTGCCCGCTGCGCATCCGCACCATTCTCACCGACAACGTCCTAGCTTGGGAACAAAACGGGGTTTAGGGCGTCAGATCACGGGGCATCCGAGCTACCGGATGCCTTTAAGATAGTTGCCCAGGCGGGCTCCGCCGTCAAGAAGTGGTCTCTGCCATAGCAAATACAGGGTCGGCCTAGATGCCGCCCTCACCGTCCTTAAGACGAGATCCTAAATCCCAAGCGGAAGGCCCGAACATTATCTACGAGGTCGCATTTTGCGCCTCCACGGCCCTATGAGAGCGAGGTCCTTCCGCCTGGGCTCGCCCCCTCGAAGAAGGGGCGATAGGGTTCGCCGGATTTGATCACGGCGTGAATGGTGCGGGCCATCTTGGCTGCGATGGCGGTATAGGCTTTGCGCCGGAGATCCGAGTTATGCCGGTCCTGCGCAATGTAGCGCTCGAATTTGTCGCGGAAGCTGTTGGCCTTCTTCAGGACCGCCGTTTGCCCAGCCAGCCACAAAGTGCGGCGGAGGCGGGCGTTACCATACTTGGATATCTTGCTTCGGCCGCGGAACATGCCGGACTGGACTGTAGCCAGATCCATACCGCAGAACTTCAGGAACTGGCGATGATGATGAAAGCGCCGCAGGTCGCCTGTCTCGGCTAGGATGGTCAAGGCATTGATCGGCCCAATGCCGGGTATGGTGCGGAGCAGTTGGTAATCTGGCTGATCCCCAAGCAGTTCGACGGCACGATCTTCGATCGCATTGCGTTGGCGGATCAAACTTCGGCCCTCAGCCAGCATCAGACGAAACATGTGGATGGCGTCCGAATCCGGCGCTACGGGCAATCCTACCGACACCTTGGCCGTCTCGTAAATATCTGACAACATGAGTGACTTCTCGACCTTGCGCCCAACCACCTCCCACGCAGCCTTGGTGAACTCCTCCTTGGTCAGGGCAGAGATCATGTGCGGAGAAGGGAACATCTCGAGGAAGGCCAAGAACCAATCGGTGCGCGAGCTGCGGTGGAAGCGGTCGGCTTCCGGAAAGTAGAGCGGCAGGTAGTGGGTCAGGATACGATGCCATAGCTCAGTCTTCGACCGCGACACGGCATCATGGGTCTTGGACAATTCTTGGATGTCGTTCGTGCCAGCCACCATCGGGTCCTGGAAGATCTGCACCGCGCCAATTTGAAGCATGTGCAGGATGACCTGGGCGTCCTTAGGATCGTTCTTGTCCCAACTGTTGTGCAGCGCCTCCCGCGTGCGGGCCAAAGCGACCGAAGAGACCAGCTTCAGATCGAACCCAGCGACGCCAAGGTGATACATCAGCACACGATGGTAGTTGCCGGTGGCCTCAAAGCCGATGCGCACCGGCAGGCCGTATTCCCGCAAGATTGCGATCAGGCGCATGAAGTCGTCGGTGGAGTTGGTGATCGTCATACGTCGACGGCGCGTCTTGCCCGGGACGGAAATCAGCACCTCGTGCCGGTGCTTGGAAATGTCTATCCCTACCAGAACGCGGGTATCTGAAGTATGCTCAATCTTGGTCATGGCCAGTCTCCTCTGTGGTGTGGTTCGCAAAACCACCATAGAGACCCGAGACCCGGTTATGGCCGCCTGCTGCGCAATTTTTGAGGCTGCGCAGGCGGCCATAACCTTCTCCTGCGCTTCATTCCCAACATGCTATGGCAAGGAATTCACCGACCGCCTGTTCGGTTTGCGCAAACGAGAGGCCACCGGCCGGCACGAGTTTGACCGGCTCTGCGCAGACATCGGCATCGAACACCGCCTGGCCCCGCCCCAG
>CAIXBE010000529.1 GCA_903917595.1 uncultured Rhodobacterales bacterium | reverse complement strand
GCCAGTGTGACCGGATCGCCTTCCTCGTCGGCAGAGGCCGGATAAGCATCGACCTCGTCGAGGAAGATGTAGCGCGCAGGCATCGACCGCAGACCTGTGGCGCTGTTGGCACCGGTCAGCACCAGAATGCCGCCAGGGAATTCCTTCGAGAGCATCGAATTGCCCGCATCGCGCGACCGGGCGGGGTTGACCCGTTCGCGCAAGGCCGGGCTTTCCGCAATCAGCGGATCAAGACGGCCCCGTGACGTGCGCTTGGCTAGTTCCAGCGTCGGCAGCACCGCCAGCATCGGCCCCGGCGCGTGATGGATGACAAAGCCGATCCAGTTGTTGCCAGCCTCGGTCGCGCCGACCTGTGCAGCCTTCATGAAGCTGATGCGCTGCGCCGGGTGGCGGGGCGACAGCACATCCATGATCTCGCGCAGGTAAGGCGCGCGGGCGGTGCGATAGCGGCCCGGTTCGGCTGCCCCACGCGACGACAGCCAGCGGTGCTGATCCGCCCATTCCGATACCGTCAGGTCCGGGTCCGGACGCATCCCCTTGCGCCAGCTGCGCAGGATGTCCTCGGCTCCGTCAAAGCCGAGGTCGAGATCGGCGGTCAGGTCGTCGCTGGTCAGATCATCATTGTCATCATCCAAGCGAGACCCTGAGATCGGCGAGGGCGTCGAGGTGCTGTCTGACATGGGCTTCCAACACCCTCTGCAGGATCGCGGCCTCGATGATCACCGGCGTTCCGGTTTGTTTTTCCACTCCCAAGGCCACCTCGGCCGCCATCAGTGCTGCCACTCTGTTTGGCCAAGTGACCCAAGTATCGCGTTCCTGTCGGGCCAACCGGAACACCAGCGCTTCCGCCCGGGCCCGGTCAACCAGCGTGCCCTTCTTCTTCTGGATGCCCAGCTGCTTGTCTTGTGCCTGGTAGACCGTCAACGCGGTGCGGGCCTTGAGGTAGGACGAGCTGTCAGCCGGGCCGGAAAACCCAACATCACCACCCGTGCTGCGGCGTTGCTGGTCCGGGTCGGTCATGTCGGCACGACGCACATCGGACGCGGCCGCGTTGATCGACCCGTCGCTGTACACCACCAGCCGACTGGCGCGGCGTGCCTTCTGGATCGCCCCGCGAGAGAGGCCGGAATGGGCGGAATACTCCCGCTCGGACATACCTTCCATGGCGATTGAATTGACCTCAATATATTGAAATTAAACAGAAATGATATGCTTATTCAGTTGATTACACTCCCGCGTCGAGCGAATCTGGGTGCAAGAAAGCGATGCAACTCAGCCAAGGATGACACCGCCATGACCACCAGGACCGCCCCCGCAAAAGCCCCCAGCGACGCCCTGCTGCTGGAGATCGCAGCCAAGCATTTCCACGGCGTTGAGACGCTGGAGACCCAGAACAGCGACCGGCTGGACTTCCACGATGTGGCGGGCTGGGCGATCCGCGCTGCACTTGAAGACGCCTACGAGGCCGGGCGCATCGCCGGTGCCAAGGCCATGCTGGCCGCCGCCACTGCCGCCCGGTGAAAGGATCAAAACCATGACCACCACAATCCGCATCGACATCGCCACGCTGCCCGACCATCTGGACCGGAGCCGCCTGAACAGCGTCGCCGCCAGCATTGAGGACGCGCTGAAGGAAGCGGGCGTTCGGGCTGACTGCTCGGACCTGTTCTCGCACCTCAAGATCGACTTGCCGACCGCACAACTGGCCGCCGCCAGCGCGGTGCTGGTCGACCTGCAGCTGATCTGACGGAGGGAGGCATGAGCACCCGCGCGCAGATCGCCATCCAGATCGGCCCCGAGGAATGGGCGCATGTCTACGTCCACTTCGACGGCTATCCCGCCCACATGCTGCCCGCGCTGGCGCGCTGGAAACCCGAAGACATCCTCGCCTC
>CAIXBE010000528.1 GCA_903917595.1 uncultured Rhodobacterales bacterium | reverse complement strand
CAAGGTCGGGTTTGGCAAGGGCAGCGGCAAGCGCAGTCACCAGAACCGGCTGTTCGACCAGCCGGGTGATCTTGGGCGCGTCGCGGGGGTTAAGCCGCGCCGGGATGTGGACAAAGGTAAAGATCGCGCGGCGCACTTCAGCGGCAAAGGCAGCGTCTTCACCGTCCAGCCCCAGTAGCACGTCATCGCGCGTTGCGGCGGGCGAGACGTTCAGGATCGCCCCCACCCGTTCGACCGGCCCGGTGTCAAAGGCGCGGGCGGGTTGATTGTCCAGTTCCGCCAGCAGCGCAGCCCCGATCCGGCGCACGGCTTCTGGATCGGTCTTGCCCGTCATCGACACCGCATAGGCGATACGGCGGGCACGTTCGCCGGGCAGTCGACCCAGGATTTCGGCGGCCTTTGCCACTGGCAGTTTCGACAGCATGACCGCCCCCACCTCGACCGCTTCATCGGCAAGGATCGGCAGCAAACGGTCAACCGGCAAGGCCGTTATCCGCTCCCAAGGGTCAACCTTTGACGAGGCCGACGACATCCGTCGCAGCCGTGATGCGGCAGAAGCCGAGATATGGCCGTCCATCATCGACAACGCGCCTTCGATGCCGCCGGAAAAGGCAAGGCCGACCGATTCCAGTTCGGACAAGAATTCCGCCACCACCGCATCCAGCGTGATCCGGTCGACCAGTCGCATCTGGCCCATCTGTTCTGCCAGCGCCGCCTGCATGTGTTCGGGAAGCGACGCAATCGGCAGAGCGCTGCCTTCGGTCAGCAGAAACCGCACGATCACGGCAGCTTTTTGCCGCGGCGTCAGGCCTGGGCGCAGGGTATGGGTTGGAGAGATAGCAACCCCGCGGCGGTCCGGAAATATCCGGGCCAGTGGCACCAAGTCTGCAGACATCGGACCCTCATTGATTCGGTCAGGTCCGATGTTCGCAGGGGCGGGTTAATGCCAGCTTGACCGATCCGCTTCAGCTGGTCGGATTGGCGACACAGCTGGCGGTTGCTTCGTCCCAGACCATGCCCGGCGCACAGCTTGCAGCCGTCTGGTCAATCTGATCGCCTTGGCAACTCGCCATGGAGGCGGTCGACAACAGCGTGATGGCAAGGACAGAAAAAATGGCGGTGTACTTCATCTTTCGTTTCCCCTGATCAGAAATTGTAGGTTTTCCCGGTCGCAATCGCAATGTACAAGGCGCTTTCGGCCCAGGTGCCGTTGCCACCATGCTGGCGGATCGCGTCAAGCTGCAGCGACGCCAGCTTCAATTCGTTCATCTCGACCAGAAGCTGGCCGTAATAGCTGCGGGCGAGGATATTGGCGGGGTCGATGCGGATCGCCTCTTCATAGGCGGCAATCCCGGCCTCGATTTCGCCAGTCTTGCGCAGAAGAAAGCCACGGTAGGTCATGACGCGGGCGGTCTGCCCTTCGGTCATCGTGTCAAGCACGGCCATCGCTTCGGCAGGACGCCCGGCATAGGCCAGTTCGCGCAAAGCCCGGTAGCGCTGGTCGTTGTCCAGAAGATTTCCCTGCACCTCGACGCAGACTTCGGTCTTTTCGTCCCAGATTTCGCCTTCGAGGCACTCCAGTGTCGTCTTGGTCGCCATTGGCGGGTTCACATCGTCCTTGTCGTCTTTCGCCGACCCGCCACCATTGTTGCCGCCGTCGTTGTTGCCGCCGCCGTCATTGCTGCCGCCGCCATTTCCACCACCACCACCGCCGTCGTTATCGCCGACTGCATGGGCGACATGTGGCAGCATTGCCAAAGCGGCTATCAGAAGAATACGCATGGAACACCTCCGGTCCGGGTTTCCACAACTGTAGCACGAAGTGTTCCAGATCGATTCCAGAAATTTCGCGCCGGCACGGAATGGCTATTCACGCTTGCGTTACGCGCCGAAAACCCGGGCAAAGATCGTGTCGACATGTTTGGTGTGGTAGCCAAGGTCGAACTTCTCGTTGATTTCGGCGGGGGACAGGGCGGCGGTCACCTCCGGGTCGGCCAGAAGCTCGGTCTGGAAATCGGCGCCTTTTTCCCAGACCTTCATCGCGTTCCTTTGCACAAGGCGATAGCTGTCCTCGCGTGAAACGCCAGCCTGAGTCAGGGCCAGAAGCACCCTCTGCGACATGACCAGACCCTTGAACTGGTTCATGTTGCGCAACATGTTTTCCGGATAGATCACCAGCTTTTCGACCAACCCCGCAAGGCGGTGCAGCGCAAAATCCAGCGTGATCGTCGCATCCGGGCCGATCGCGCGCTCGACCGACGAATGCGAGATGTCGCGCTCATGCCACAAAGCCACATTCTCCAGCGCCGGAACCACGGCCATCCGCACAAGCCGCGCAAGGCCGGTCAGGTTTTCCGACAGGACCGGGTTGCGCTTGTGCGGCATCGCCGATGAACCCTTCTGACCGGGGCTGAAAAACTCCTCGGCCTCCAGCACTTCGGTCCGCTGCATGTGGCGGACTTCAATGGCGATATTCTCGATGCCTGAAGCAATCACCCCAAGAGTCGCAAAGAACATTGCATGCCGGTCGCGCGGGATCACCTGTGTCGAAATCGGCTCGGGTGTCAGGCCCAGCATCTTGCAGACGTGATCCTCGACCGCGGGGTCGATGTTGGCGAAGGTGCCGACCGCGCCGGAAATGGCCCCCGTGGCCACTTCGGCACGGGCGTTGACCAGCCGGGCGCGGTTCCGTGCCATCTCGGCATAGAACCTGGCGAAGGTCAGGCCCATCGTCGTCGGCTCGGCGTGGATGCCGTGGCTGCGGCCGATGCGGACGGTGTCCTTGTGCTGATACGCGCGGGCCTTCAGCGCGGCCAGCACCCGGTCAAGTGCGACCAGCAACAGGTCCGAGGCGCGCACAAGCTGGACGTTCAGCGTGGTGTCCAACACGTCGGATGAGGTCATGCCCTGATGCACAAAGCGGGCATCATCCGCGCCGATATGTTCGGCAAGATGGGTCAGAAAAGCGATGACGTCGTGCTTGGTCACGGCCTCTATCTCGTCAATCCGGGCGACGTTGAATTCGACATCCTTGGCACGCCAGACCGCTTCGGCATTGGCCTTGGGGATCACGCCAAGGGCAGCTTGGGCGTCGCAGGCATGGGCCTCGATCTCGAACCAGATCTTGAAGCGGGCTTCGGGGGACCAGATCGCCACCATGTCGGGACGGGAATAGCGCGGGATCATCGGACACCTATCGGCTAACGGGATTTTCGCCCCGCTTACGCCGCGGCGGATGCCCGCGCAAGCCGCTTAGGCGGTGGGGCAGGGCGTCTGGCCAGTGGATGCCAGATGCGCTACTCATTTATGCCGCAGTAGTTGGGCTGGAACGCCGCAAGGGCCTGTCGAAGTGCAGGCCGGCAGGCATTGGCAAACGGCAAGGCCCGAGTAGGGACAGGATTGATATGGACGACGACAGCCCGATCTTTCAGCTTGTGGCGGGGGTGGCGCTTACGCTGACCATTCTGGCGTTGTTTGGCGGTTATCTGGGCCGGCTGCATCCCCTGGGTGATTCTCTGGCCGTCGGAAGGCCGTTTGCTGTGGTGGCCGTGTTGCTGCTGGCGGTTGTGGCAAACATGGCGGGATTGCAGATGGCGTCGTTCGGGGCGGTGCTTCTGGCGATGCTCACCGGGTTGCAGCTTTTCATGGCCTTCAACTGGCCTGGGCCTCCGGGACGGCTGACGCTTTACCAAAAGAACCTGCGGTTCGACAACGCCGCCTTGGTTGCGCTTGAGGCCGACATTCGCGCGGCAAATCCGATGATGCTGACCCTGCAAGAGGTGTCCGAGCCGAACCTGACCCTGCTGGCGGCGCTGAAGGACATGCTTCCAAATCAGCTTGTCTGCCCCGGCGGGACGGTCGGCGGCACGGCGGTCGCCACTCGTTTAACCCCGGTGGAGGGGGCCACGATCTGTGCCCCCGGTCTGGCGGCAATGCAGGTGCGCACCAACGATGCCGAGTTCTGGATCGTGTCGGTGCATCTGCAATGGCCCTGGCCGTATGAGCAGGCCGACCAAACCCGCGCGCTGCTGCCGGTTCTGGCCGGGCTGGAAGGGCCGGTGATCATGGCGGGCGATTTCAACATGGTGCGCTGGGGAAGTTCGGTCGGGCGTTTGGCGGCGGCCGCCCGGGTGCAACCGGCCGGGCCGACCATGGGCAGCTACCTTGGCTTTGCACCCTGGCTGCGCCTGCCGGTCGACCACGTCTTTTCGCCCAGCGGCGGCAGGGTCGCGCCTCGCAGTCTGCTGGGGTCCGATCATCTGGGTCTTTTTGCTGGGTTGGAGCTATAGGATTTGCCCCGTCAGGGAGGGAAATTTCCTTTAGGTGAAAATGGTTGCAAACGGCACTTCCCATGGGGGGTGATCTGTTGCATTATTTGGGCGAATTTAGGGGTTTCAGGGATTGCACCATGACGGTTACGGTAATTGCGCTGCTCAGCATAAATGAAGACGAGCCGGCAGCGCTTGGAGAATACCTCCGCATCACTGGCCCGCTGCTGGACCGCGCCGGGGCCAAAATCCTGAAGCGGTTCGAGCTCAGCGAGATTTTGGTCGGCCCTCGTCCGGCACAAACTGCTGTAATCGTTGAATATCCTGACCGCGCTGCGGTGGATATGGTCTTCAAGAGCGGCGAATACCAGCGTGCCATCCCGGCCCGGGATCGCGCCTTTTCCAGATACAACATCACCATCGGTGTCGGCGATGATGGCCCCGTGACAGTGGCCGAACAGATCGGCTGACGCCCCGGCCCGATGGGCCGGATTTCCGCTTACTGCCCCAGAAGGCGCGGGTCGAACGGGTATTTCGTCAGGTTCTCGCAGCCAGTTTCGGTGATAAGCACCTGATCCTCCAGCTTGATCGAGAAATCACCGCCCTCGGGGCTGATCAGCGCCTCGACGCACAGCGTCATGCCGGGTTCCAGCGCGGTTTCCATCGCGCCGTCGACCCAACTGTCCGAATAGGGCACGAAGGGCCATTCGTCACAAAGCCCGACCCCATGCATCTTGCACGAGTATTTCTGTTTCCAATACTGGTCTTCCAGCTTGTGGCCGCCATGCGTCAGCTCGCGGATGGTGACGCCGGGCTTCAGGCGTGACTGGTGATCGCGGATGTGGTCCAGCCCGTGGTTCATCGCCGAAACCATCGCATTCGTCGGCCGCCCGTCGCCCACCCACCACGTCCGGCTGATGTCGATGCAGATGCCGTAAGCCCCGATCAGATCGGTATCAAAGGCCACGATCTCGTTGTTCCGCACAATCCTTGGCCCACATTCCTGAAACCACGGGTTGGTGCGCGGACCTGACGCCAGAAGCCGCGTCTCGATCCATTCTCCGCCGCGCCGGATGTTGCCCTTGTGCAGTTCGGCCCAGATGTCGTCTTCGGAAACGCCACCCTTGGGCACGTTTTCACGCGTGAACGCCTCCATTTCCGCAATCGCCTTTTCGCAGGCGTCATGGGCGCAACGCATTGCCAGAATGTCGTCGGGACCCTTGATC
Source organism: uncultured Rhodobacterales bacterium (assembly GCA_903917595.1). GTDB lineage: Bacteria > Pseudomonadota > Alphaproteobacteria > Rhodobacterales > Rhodobacteraceae > Tabrizicola > Tabrizicola rara. Next base: position 320 of record CAIXBE010000528.1, on the reverse strand, counting down.
GCGCGGGTGCGTTCGGTCACCTCTTCACCCTCCAGCACGTCAAAACCCTTGCGTTCCAGCGCGCGCAGGCCCGCGACCATGATCTTGTCGACGGCAAGGCGGCGGTTGGTCCCGGCATGGGCGCGCATCACCTCGTCGACCTGACCGGCGAAGGAGCTTGCAGCCTCATCCCCCTTGTCGCCGGTGATGGAATAAAAGAACGACGCACCCGAGCGCAGTTCCTTGACCAGGGGGTTGAAGGTCACAAGGAACGGCGCCTGCTTGTATTCCCAGATCACCATATGGCCATCGGCGCACAGAAGGACGGCGCGGAACGGGTT
>CAIXBE010000527.1 GCA_903917595.1 uncultured Rhodobacterales bacterium | reverse complement strand
CGGGTCAGTTCGATGATCGAGAAGGCATCGCCTTCGAAAATGTCCATGGTGGCCATGGGGTGCCTCCTGATTTGGGGGTGTGTTTGGGGGTTTGAACGTCCGGATCAGCGGACGAGGATGCCGAGGGTCAGCAGGGCAGCGTGGGCAGCGGCGATCTGGGGTGCGGTGGGCGTGCCGGGGATGCTGATCTCGTATTGGTTGACGATGGCGGGGCCGCGGATCAGCACGACGGCATTGGTATCGCCACTGCTGGCATCGACGCTGTCCCAGAGGATGGCCGCTGCTGTCTGGGTGCCATTCACGGCAGCGGGATCGTGGGCGGCATATTTGCCAGAGGCGGTGATCTTGCCCAGAATGGTGCCGGGTTGGAGATTGCCGGAGGCCAGGATGACGGTGCTGCGGCAGTAATCGCGCAGCGCTTCCCAGACAAGGAAGCCGCCCGCGTGGCGGGTTTCAGTAAGCGTGGGCATGGATTTATCCTTTCAGACGGAAGGTGCGGGCGATGACGTCGCCCCAGGGGCGCGCGCCAGACGGGCGGCCGGGTTGCGGATGGGCGGCGGAGATGTCGGGCACGGCCTCGGCGCGGGTGGCCAGCAGGGCGGCGCGGACGTCGTCGATACCGGTGTCACGTTCAAGGAACCGGCCTGCCATTTGCGGCTGACCCGCGAGGCGGCAGAGATCGACCACGGCGCGCGCATGGGTCAGAGCGTCAGCACGGATGCTGGCGGCATTGGCTGCATCGTTGGCAGCGGCAACGGTGCAAACGGCTTCGGGTGGCGGGTCAGGATCGACAGGCGGGACGGTGTCGGTGCCGAAAGTCTCGTGAGCCCCAAGAGTTTCATTGCCAGTCGCTGCATCGGACGCGGTTTCCTCGTCCTCGTCCTCGGCGTCCGCCACCGCAGTGTGCTCCGGGTTCGCCTCGTCCGCATCGACAACAACCTCGGCGAGCACGGGCGGCGCATTACGGAAGCGTCCCACATCGAACCGCGCGGCGATGCGGACCGGTTCTGCGATGCGGTCGGCAAAACCGAGATCCAGTGCGTCCTTGGCATCAAGCCAGGTTTCAGCTGCCATCAAGGGGGCGATTTCTTCCTGCGCCCGTCCGGACTTGGCGGCATAGCCCTGCAGCAGGCTGCCCTTGATCTTGTCCAGCGCCTCGGCCATCGCGCGCATGTCGATGGCGGTGCCCATGACCATCCCGGCTGGATCGTGGATCATGAGGAAAGCATTCTCCGGCATGACGATCTCGTCGCCCGCCATCGCGATGTAGGACGCAGCCGAGGCGGCGATGCCGTCGATCCATACCGTGACCGTGCCGGAATGGCGCTTGATGGCATTGTAGATCGCCACCGCGTCGAAAACCGAACCGCCCGGACTGTTCAGCCGCAGGGCCAGTGGCGTGCCATCCGGCAGTGCGCCAAGCTCCGCCAGAAACCCTTTGGCCGAGACGCCGTAAGCCCCGATTTCGTCATAGATCACCACCTCCGCACCCAAAGCTTGGGCGCGGATCGTGTACCAGCTGTTCATTGGCCTAAGCCTCCTGTT
>CAIXBE010000526.1 GCA_903917595.1 uncultured Rhodobacterales bacterium | reverse complement strand
CAGCGCTATTTGGCGGTGTTAATAGCCAAGCCGCGCGGGGCGGAAACGCTTGGGCAAAGAAGGATGCCGCTGTAGCTCAGCTGGTAGAGCACGTCATTCGTAATGATGGGGTCGGGGGTTCGAGTCCCTTCAGCGGCACCATCCTTCTTCGCCAAATGCCGGAAAATCAAAAGTTTGATACGCAAGACAGTTCCGCCCGCTGGCAGTTGACGGCTTGCGGGTCTTTGATCCGGCCGGGCGGTTTTCCAAAATGCCGCAGTTTTGGGCAATGCGCCCAAATCGTGATCACGGCATCGGCAGAGCCATCCGATACCCGCTGATCGCTTGCGGCGGCGATTGTTCCGGGGGTCAATCGGCCCGAAAGCTTGCGGCTCAGCCATGTGAAGGCCCACGTGAAAGCTTGTCCCGCCCTTGAACTTGAACGCAGCAAAGGCGTTGCCCGGCTAAGCTTTCGGCGCGTCGGTGGCTGGACACGGCTGCAGACCCTGCAGCAGTCCGGCTCGGCCAAGGCCTTTGTGCATCAGACAGAGCTTGGGCCGGATGTGGTGTTTCTGAACACTTCGGGCGGGATGACCGGGGGGGACAGGCTGCACTATGGGCTTGACCTTTCCGCCGGGTGCCGGGTGACGGCGACCACCCAGACCGCGGAACGCGCCTACGACTGTGCCGGTGCCAAGGCGATGGTCGAGGTCAGCCATCAGGTCGGTGCCGGGGCGCGGCTGGACTGGTTGCCACAGGAAACCATCCTTTTCGACAACGCGGCCCTGTCGCGTGAAACCACCGTGACGCTGGCCGGTGATGCGACGTGCCTGTTGCTGGAGGCGGTGATCCTTGGCCGCGCCGCGATGGGGGAAACGCTGCGCCTGGTTAGCTTGTGCGACCGTCGCACGGTGCTGCGGGATGGGGTGCCGGTGCTGTTCGAACCGGTGTTGCTCAACGACCGCGCCCTGATCGCCGGGGCGGGGGTGCTGCAGGGCGCGCGGGCCTTTGCCAGCATTGCCCTTGTCGCGCAGGGGGCCGAGGCAACGCTGGAGCCGGTCCGCCGGGTTCTGGATGAACCGGGGGTCAGTGCGGGCGCCTCGGGCTTTGCGGGCAAGCTGACGGTGCGGCTGATGGCGGCGGACGGCTGGCCGATGCGGCGGCAGATTTTGCGCGTGCTGAACATCCTGCGCGACGGCCCGCTGCCGCGCGTCTGGCAGGTCTAGGACAGATACAGGAAGGACCGGCAATGAACCTGACCCCTCGCGAAAAGGACAAGCTGTTGATCAGCATGGCGGCAATGGTTGCCCGCAACCGGTTGGCTCGCGGCGTCAAATTGAACCACCCCGAGGCCATCGCCCTGATCACCGATTACGTCGTCGAAGGCGCGCGCGACGGGCGCAGCGTTGCCGATCTGATGGAGGCGGGCGCGCATGTCATCACCGCCGATCAATGCATGTCCGGCATCCCCGAGATGATCCATTCGGTGCAGGTCGAGGCCACATTCCCTGACGGCACCAAGCTGGTCACCGTCCACCATCCCATCCGCTGAAAGGTTTGCATCCGATGAAACGCCTTGCCGCCCTTGGTCTTGTTGCCCCCGCCACCGCGCAGGCCCACGCCGGAGACCACTCCCACACGGGATTTCTGCATCTTGTTGGTGCGGCGGATCATCTGGCGCTGATCGCCCTTGTGGTCGCGTCGCTGGCTGGCACCGCCGCCTTGTTGTGGACCCGCCGATGATCCCCGGCGAAATCTTTGCCGCCCCGGGCGAGATCGAGATCAATGCCGGTCTGCCGGTCACGCTTTTGATGGTTGCCAACACCGGGGATCGCCCGATCCAGGTCGGCTCGCACTATCATTTTGCCGAGACGAACCCGGGGCTTGCCTTTGACCGCGAGGCCGCACTCGGGATGCGGCTGGACATCGCAGCGGGAACGGCGGTGCGGTTCGAACCCGGCCAATCGCGTGAGGTCCGGCTGGTGCCCTATCAGGGTCTGCGCCGGGTCTTTGGCTTCAACGCCCAGGTGATGGGAGAGCTTTGATATGGCAACTCGCATTTCCCGCACCGATTATGCCGCGATGTATGGCCCGACCACCGGCGACCGGGTCCGGCTTGGCGATACCGAAATCATCATCGAGGTCGAGCGCGACCTGACCACCTACGGCGATGAGGTCAAGTTCGGCGGCGGCAAGGTCATTCGCGACGGCATGGGCCAGTCGCAGCTTTCGCGGGCGCAAGGGGCGGTGGATACCGTGATCACCAACGCGCTGATCCTGGATCACAGCGGTATCTACAAGGCCGATGTCGGTTTGCGCGATGGGCTGATCCATGCGATCGGCAAGGCTGGCAACCCCGACACGCAACCGGGTGTGACCATCCTCATCGGCCCCGGAACCGAGGTGATTGCCGGCGAAGGCAAGATCCTGACCGCAGGCGGATTTGACGCCCACATCCATTTCATCGCTCCGGGTCAGATCGAAGACGCGCTGCATTCGGGCATCACCACCATGCTGGGCGGCGGCACCGGCCCGGCGCATGGCACGCTGGCCACCACCTGCACCCCTGGGCCCTGGCATCTGGGGCGCATGTTGCAGGCGCTGGACGCGTTTCCGATCAACTTCGGCCTGTCGGGCAAGGGCAATGCCAGCCAGCCGCAGGCCATCGTCGAGATGGTGAATGCCGGGGCCTGTGCGCTGAAGCTGCATGAGGATTGGGGGACAACCCCTGCCGCCATCGACTGCTGCCTGAGCGTGGCGGATGCGATGGATGTACAGGTGATGATCCACACCGACACGCTGAACGAATCTGGTTTCGTCGAGAACACCCTTGCCGCGATCAAGGGCCGCACGATCCACGCCTTTCACACCGAAGGCGCAGGCGGCGGCCATGCGCCCGACATCATGCGGGTGGTGTCCGAGCCGCATGTGATCCCCAGCTCCACCAATCCGACGATGCCCTACACGGTGAACACCATCGAAGAGCATCTGGATATGCTGATGGTCTGCCATCACCTTGACCGGGCAATCCCCGAGGATGTGGCCTTTGCCGAAAGCCGCATCCGCCGCGAGACGATTGCCGCCGAAGACATCCTGCACGACATGGGGGCGTTTTCGATCCTGTCGTCGGACAGTCAGGCCATGGGGCGGGTGGGCGAGGTCATCACCCGCACCTGGCAGACCGCGCATAAGATGAAGCAGCAAAGGGGCAGGCTGGCCGAGGAAACCGGGCAGAACGACAATTTCCGCGTGAAGCGCTATGTCGCGAAATACACGATCAATCCGGCCAT
>CAIXBE010000525.1 GCA_903917595.1 uncultured Rhodobacterales bacterium | reverse complement strand
TAGCCCGCGCAGCCAGCCTGCCATCGTGGCGCTGTCACCGGTAAAGCCATAGGTCTTGACCACATAGTCGTCGCCCTGATCCCGGTAGGCGACCAGCCCGTAACGGATGGAAACTCCCGGAGCCTTGCGCGCCGCTGCCCGAATGACCCCAATCAACTCGCGCTGCAGAAAGGCGATCTCGTCCCCCATCGAGCCAGTGGTGTCCACCACCAGCACAAGGTCCAGGAAATCCGGCTGCCAGGTCAGGTCATTTTGCAGCGCTATCATCGCAGGCTTTCCGGTTCGCACCATATTCCGCCGCAACTCCTGACCGTTGGCGTTGAACGTCCTGATCTCCACGCGGTCCAAAGCTCCAGCGCCCAGAACCTGCGGAAAGTCGACGATCTCGCCGCCGGGGCCGGAATAGCCCTCATGGAATGGCTCGGCCGCACCGGGTTTGCGAAGCGTATACCGGACACCCGGAGCCGATTTGCCGGTTGGCCCCATCAGCGAGACAAGCACTGGTTTGCCAAGGCCAAGCTGCGGCAAACCCAGCCGCGCGCCCGCAAGATAGCGGGTGAACGCCGCCAGATTTCTCTGGTCGTCGATATCCCCCGCCGTCACCACGCCGCGCCGGACCGCGCCAGCATAGGTGCCACGGTCCGTGCCCGGATCGGGGGCGGTTTCCGGCGCCACAAGGCCCGCAATGGCGGGCGTCCCGGCTGCCACTGGGGCCGGTTCTGCGGTCGACCTCACCTCGCCAGTCGGCGCGCAGGCGGCGAAAAGGGCTAGGGTCGAGACACAGGTCAGGGCAAGAAAGGGACGCATCTTGGGGCTCCAGAATTAAATGTGTAATTTGCACATATTGCATCACACTGGACCTGTCAAACGAAATGTGCATATTGCACATGATGCAGATCTTCGACGCCCTTTTTGCCCCCATCGCCCGGCTTCTGGTCGCCCGTGGCCTCCCCTTCCCCGATCTGATTGAGCGGATGAAGCTGCATTATGTCGCTGCCGCCTTGGCGCAAGCAGGGGACCGCACCACCGACAGCCGGGTGTCGGTGCTGACCGGATTGCAACGCCGCGACGTGGTGCGGTTGCGCGGCCAGGATGTGAAGAACCGCCGCCCGAACCCCCTCGCCCGGCTGGTCGCCTTGTGGCAGACCGGTGAGGAATGGTCACAAGACGGTCAGCCCCAGCCCCTGCCGCGCACCGGCCCGGGCCCCAGTTTCGAAACCCTCACACAAGTCGTCCGCCGCGATGTCCATCCCCGCACGATGCTGGATACACTTCTGGCATCGGGAACCGTGACCCTGTCTGATGACGGGCAAGAGGTGCGTCTGGTCCAGTCCTCTTACCAACCGCTTGCCGGATCAGAGGATCAGCTTGCCTATCTGTCCCGCAATCTTGGCGACCACGCTCAGGCCGCGGCCGAGAATGTCCAAGGCGCCTCACCAGCACATTTCGAACGAGCGGTTCATTATTCGGGGCTGACCGAGGCGCAAATAGCAGCACTTTCCGAACAATTTTCCAAAGCCCAGATGGCACTGTTCCGCGATCTCAGCCAGACCTCCGCGCGGATGAAGGCCGAAAACCCAACCCCCGGACCCTTGCGGTTTCGTGCCGGGGGATATTTCTACCAGACCGGAGAGACCGAGTGATGCGCCTGATCACACTTGCCGCGCTTGTCCTGCTTGTAGCCTGCAGTCCACCGCGCGAGTCGATGATAGAAGAAGCACTTGCCGCCGTGCCGGGGACTTCTGCCGGTCTGACCAGCGACCCCGCTTGCTTGCCCGGCGATGATGGCATCGGCGGCACCGGCTGCGAGGTGAACTGACACCCGCCGCCTAGACGGCCCCCAAAGCCCGCGGTTTCGGCCCGCCCGTGGCCCAGTCCAGCAATTCGACCGTGTGGACCACCGGCACCCCGGACCCCGATCCGATCTGCATCATGCAGCCGATGTTACCTGCAGCGATGACCTGCGGGGCCTTTGCTTCCAGTGTCGCCACCTTGCGGCGCTTCAACTCGGCGCTCAACTCGGGCTGCAACAGGTTGTAGGTCCCGGCCGACCCGCAGCACAGATGGCTGTCAGCGGGTTCAACCACCTCAAACCCCAACCGGCGCAACAGTTCCTTTGGCGCGGATTTGATCTGCTGGCCATGCTGCAAGGAACAGGCCGCATGATAGGCAACCCGCAGCCCCTTGGGTGCCCCTTCCGGCAAGCCGATCTTGACCAGAATCTCGCTGATATCCTTGGCCAACCCCGCCACCACCGCTGCATCCGCCGCCAGCGGACCCTCCTGGAACATGTGACCGTAGTCCTTGACCGTCGTCCCGCAGCCGCTGGTATTGATCACGATCGCATCCAGCCCCGCGCCCTGCTGTTCCGCCATCCAGGCCCGGATATTCGCCGCCGCACTGGCATGGGCCATGTCCGCCTTGCCCATGTGATGCGTCAGCGCCCCGCAGCAACCGGCACCCTTGGCCACCACCACCTCGCACCCCAGGCGCCGCAAAAGCCGGATCGTGGCGTCGTTGATGTCGGTGTTCAAAGCCTTTTGCGCGCAGCCGGTCATCAGCGCCACCCGCAACCGCCGTTCTCCCGTAGCCGGAAAGACCTGCGGTCGGTCGTTGCGGCTGGGCCAGGGCAGGCTTTTCGGCGCCATCGCCAGCATTGCCCGCAACCGGGCGTCCGGGATCAGGCGCTGCAAGGGCCGCCCGATCCGCGCCGCCAGCAGCGCCGCCCGAAACCGCCCCGGATAGGGGATCACCCGCGCCAGAACCGCGCGCAGAAGCCGGTCCATCAGGGGCCGCCGGTAGGTCGCCTCGATATGGGCCCGGGCATGGTCGACCAGATGCATATAGTGCACCCCGCTGGGGCAAGTGGTCATGCAGGCAAGGCACGACAGACAGCGGTCGATGTGTTTGACGGTCTTTTCATCGGCAGGCCGACCCGCTTCAAGCATGTCCTTGATCAGATAGATCCGGCCACGCGGGCTGTCCAATTCGTCGCCCAGGACCTGATAGGTCGGACAAGTAGCGGTGCAGAACCCGCAATGGACGCAGGACCGCAGAATCTCATTTGCCCGGGCAAGTCCCGGATCGCGCAACTGTTCGGGGGTAAAACTCGTCTGCATCAGCCCATCATCCCCCGGTTCAGAATGCCGCGCGGGTCGAATTTGGCCCGCAGGCCCGCTGCAAGCGCCGCTACCTCGGCGGCTTCAGGGGGAAACACCGGCCCGCCCTCGCCCCGGATCAGCGTCGCGTGACCACACCCGGCCACCGTTGCGGCGATGTCCGCGCCCTGCCCCGGTGCGGCGCAAAGCCAGATCAGCCCGCCGGCCCAGTCCCACAGCGCCTCAGCTTCGGTCCACGCCACGACCGCAGCAGCCGCCGTCGGCAAAGTGGAAATGCGCCAGATGTCGCCCTCGCTTGCCACCAAAGGGGCCACGTCCCGTACCTCACGCCACAGTCGCGCGCTTTCCACACCTTCAACCACCGTCACATCGCCCGGCACCAGCGCCCGCAGGCGCGCCAGCCGATAGGTCACCGACCCCGCCATCCCCTCAACCCGGACCAGCGACCGCCCAGAATGACGCGCCGCGCCCGTGATGTCGAAGGGTGACCCCAGCGCCGCGCGCAAAGCCGCCAGGCCGTCGTCGTCACCAAGGCCTTCGATCACCAACGTCGCCTCAGCTTCGGGGATCGCCTGCAGCTTGAAACAAACCTCGGTCAGCACCCCCAAGACGCCCCGGCTGCCGGCCATCAGCTTGACCAGATCATAGCCGGTGACGTTCTTCATCACTCGCCCGCCGTTCTTGACCACGCGGCCCAGACCGTCGACAAACCGCACCCCCAACAGCGCATCGCGCGCCCCGCCGACCTGCAGCCGCCGGGGACCGCTGGCATTGGCGGCCACTACGCCGCCAATCGTCGATACCCCGGTCCGCGCCAGCAGGGCGCACAAGTCCGGCGGCTCGAAGGCCAGGCGCTGGCGTTCGGCCGCCAGCACCGCCTCGATCTCGGCCAAAGGTGTCCCCGCCCGCACCACCAACGTCAGCGCGGCGGGTTCATAAAGCGTGATCCCGGTCAGCCCGCCCGTTTCCAGAACCTCGCCGCCAACCGCCCCAAGCGTCCGCGTCCCGCCGCCACGCACCAGCAGGGGCGCTGTTGCCCCTACCACCGCCTCGGCCAGTTCTGCTTCGGTTGTCGGTCGCATCATCACCCCCCGGGCCATCTAAAAATTTTCGTCGAAAATTTTTAGATCTCTCATCCTGCGCGCCGACTGGCCGTGATGCCAAGCGGAAACACCTTGGCCGGGTTCAACAGCCATTTCGGATCAAACACATCCTTGACCCGCATCTGCGCCTCCATGTCTTCGGGCGCGAACTGCACCGACATCAGGTCACGCTTCTCGATCCCCACGCCATGCTCGCCGGTCAGACAGCCGCCAACCTCGACGCACAGTTTCAGGATTTCAGCGCCAAAAGCCTCGCAGATTTCCAGATCGCCGGGTTTGTTGGCGTCAAACAGGATCAAAGGGTGCATGTTGCCGTCGCCAGCGTGAAAGACGTTGCCGACCTTCAGCCCAAAGTCCTGGCTCATCTCGCCGATCCGCTTCAGCACATGCGGCAGGGATGACACCGGGATCGTCCCGTCCAGACACATGTAGTCGCCCAACTGCCCCATCGCGCCAAAGGCCGACTTTCGCCCCAGCCAGATGCGCCTGGCCTGATCCTCGTCCGCCGCCTCGCGGAATTCCACCGGGTCATGCGCCATGGCAATCTGCTTGATCCGCGCCAGTTGCTCGGCAATTTCGGCGTCCGAGCCTTCGACCTCGATGATCAGAAGCGCCTCGCAATCGGGGTAGCCCGCCTTGGCGAACGCCTCCGTCGCGCGGATGCAGGGGCGGTCCATGAATTCGATGGCCACCGGCAACAGCCCCGCCCGGATGATGTCGGCCACGCAAGCCCCCGCGACCTCGTTTGAATTGAACCCGACCAGCACCGGCCGCGCACCCTCGGGCTTGGGCAGGATGCGCAGCCAGGCTTCTGTTACGACGCCAAGCTGGCCCTCGGACCCGCAGACAACGCCCAGAAGGTCGAGGCCCGCAGGCTCGCCCCAGGGTCCGCCCAGGGTCACCACCGTCCCGTCCATCTGCACCAGCCGCACGCCCAACAGGTTGTTGGTCGTCACCCCGTATTTCAGGCAATGCGCCCCGCCCGAGTTCATCGCGATATTGCCACCAATGGCGCAGGCCAACTGGCTGGAGGGGTCGGGGGCGTAGAAGAACCCCTCCGCCTCGACCGCAGCCGAGACCGACAGATTGGTCCGCCCCGCCTCTACCCGGATGAACCGGTTCTCGTAGTCGGTCTCCAGCACCCGGGTCATCCGCGACACGCCAAGGATCACCGCGTCTGCCGTCGGCATCGCCCCGCCCGCAAGGCTGGTTCCCGATCCGCGTGGCACCACTGGCACGCCCTCTTCCCAGCAGACCCGCAGCAGGGCCGATACTTCCTCGGTCGTGCGCGGCAGTACCGCCGCAAGTGGCGGGCAGCGGTAGGCGGTCAGCGCATCGCATTCGTAAACTCGCAGCTCTTCGGGCGCGTCGATGACGCTGTCACCGGGCAGCAAGCTGCGCAGACGCGCGACGATCCGGGCCTTGCCCGCCAGCACCAAGACATCCGGCCTCGGCATTTCCATGACAGCTCTCCGTTGATTGGCGGGATGATATATCTGACCCTGCCCGAGACAAGGGAAATCCGGTCACTATGGTCAACGGCCTCTCGGCCCCACTTCCGTTTCCGGGAGCACCGCTTTAGGCTGCCCGCATGACCCAGTTGCTTGCCCCCCTTGACGCCGCCCTGCTTGGCACCCTTGTCGCGGCATGGTTGCTGTCGGGCTGGCTGATCGAGAACCCACCCGCGTCGCGCCCTTCGGTGTCGCACCTGATGCAAGAGTTTCGGCGCGACTGGATGCGGACCTTCGTCACCCGCCAGCCCCGGATTTTTGACGCCACTCTCATCGACAGTCTTCGGCAGGGCACCGCCTTTTTCGCTTCGGCCTCGATGATCGCAATCGGTGGTGGCGTCGCGATGATCGGCAATGCCGCCGCAGTCCAACGCCTGACCAGTGAACTGCCCCTTGCGGGGACCGGCCCCGACTTTGCGCTGCGGATGCTGCCGGTGATCGGGTTTCTGGCCAATGCGCTGCTCAAGTTCGTCTGGGCCAATCGGCTGTTCGGATATTGCTCGATCCTGATGGCCGCAGTGCCGAATGATCCCTCAGACCCTCTGGCTTTTCACCGGGCGGGGCAAGCGGCCGAAATCAACATCACGGCTGCGAAAAGCTTTAACCGGGGCCTGCAGTCGATCTATTTTGCGCTGGCGGCCCTTGGCTGGCTGCTTGGGCCATGGGGCCTTTTGACCGGCACCCTGCTGGCTTCGGCCATCCTGTTGCGGCGAGAGTTCGCCTCGGTTTCACGCCGGGTGATCCAGCAGCGCGAGCCTTAGGGTCACCTTTTCCGCCACTGCTTCGCCAGACAAACGCGCCCCGGCGGCGGTCTGCTTCAGGCCCCCGGCCAAGGCTTCACCGGCGAACCAGATCCGGTCAGCCACCGGCTCGGCCAGAACGGCCCGCGCATGCGCCTTGCCCGGGCGCGCCGCTGCATAGCCACCCCGGACATACCGCTCGGCGCTCCAGTTGGTCATGATCCCGTGCCCTACCGCCTTGCGGGCCTCGGATCCAAACATGTCCACCAACCGGTCGGTCACGAAATCCACCGCAGCCGTCTGCCCGGCTGCCTCCATCTCCCAGGCGAAATCGCCGCCGACAAAACCGACAATCAGGTCAAGGTCGAACGGAAAGGCAAGGAAATACAGATCGTGCCGCGCGTGCCGCTCCATCAGCACGTCGTCGAACGGCTTCAGCCCCAGCCGCGTGCCGTCAACCTGCAGCGGGATCTTGGTCAAAAGCCCCATCGGCAGATCGAAAATCGCTTCCTGATGCGCCAGCGGCAGCTCTGGGGTGAAGGCGATCTCGTCAAAGGCCAGCGCGCCGGTCGACACCGTCACGATTACCGCCCTAGCCCGGATCGTGCCACGGTCGGTCTCAACCTCAACTCCCGGCCCACTCCAGCGGATGCGCCGGGCCGGAGTTGACAGCGTGACCGGCACATCGGCACCCCAGCGGTGGATCAGCGCGCCGTAGCCTTCGCGGGAAAGATAGTTCGGGTCCAGATCCGCCGCGCTGCGAAAGTCGGTGACGCTGATCTCGTCATCATCGGCGCCAAAGTCCATCGGCCCGGCAAAGGTCGCGCTGGCCCGCAGCGCATGGCAGGCCTCGATCACAGTTGACAGCCGGTCATCCCCACCCTTGTGCCGGTCGATGCAGGCGGAAAGTTCGGCTTCGGCGCGGGCCTCGTCGGCCATCTCGGCCGCAGTTGCGCGGCGCTTGCCGAACCACAGGTGATCCAGCCCCATGTCGTGGTGCCGCAGGGTCCAACCGGCGGCCTGCGCCTCGGGGTAAAACGGGTTGCGGTCGGCGGCATGCAGCCAGGCACAGCCGACGTCGAAGGGCACCCCGAAATCGTCGCTGGAGGTAAGGGCACGTCCGCCGATCCTGTCCATCGCCTCAAGGACGACAAACCGCACGCCCGCCGCGTTCAAGGCCTTGGCCGCAGCCAGCCCCGCACAGCCAGCCCCAACTATCACCACATCGACGTCATGCATCCCAGACTTCCCGGCTTAGCTTCCGGGTCAAGATGACCACATCAGCGATTCGGGCCAACCGGTTTTCAGGCCGCCTTCGCGCCCTTGCGGCCTTCGATCAGCCAGGCGGCGATGGCCAACCCTGCGGCAATCAGTAGCCAGGCCCAGGCGGGCAGCAGCGTGGCGACGTTCACATCGGTCGTCAGGTACGCCTCACGCGGGGTGATGCCGATCCAGCCGCGCCCGATGGCTTGCCTGCCGTCACTGACCGCGCGGATATCGGGGAAACCATCCTCCAGCCGGGTGACGCCGCCCTTGGTGGCGGTCGCCAGCGGTGCCAAAGCCTCGCCCGAGGCGATGGTTTCGACAAACTCGCGCGGGGCGGCGGGGCCGACCGCGATCACCCGGACCAAATCACCCTGTTCCAGCCGGTAAAGGCCAAGTTCCGGGGCATCAAAGGTCGCCTGATACTTGCCGGGGCTGACCTCGGGTGTCTCGACCGCCACCTTTGTCCCATCCGGGCCAGTGATTGTGACCGGGCCGGGGGCATCTTCCAGCATCGACCGTCGGGTGATCACCATCTTTTCGCCGGTGACATCGGCGGTCAGGGTTTCTTCTTCCAGTTCCGGCTCTTTCAGCATCCAGTGCGCCAGCCGCCGCAACAGTTCCAACTGCGGCCCGCCGCCCTCATATCCCCGGCCCCACAGCCAGGCATGGTCCGAGGCCAGCACCGCAATCCGGCCCTGATCGACCCGGTTCAGCACCAAAAGCGGCAAGTCGCGCGGCCCGGTCATCAGCACCTGACCGGCAAGATGCTCGACCTCGATCGCCCGGAACCAGCGGCCCCAGCCGCCTTCGGGCGCAACTGCCTCAAGCCCTTCGGTCACCGGATGACGACGGCCCAGATCGGTCAGCGCCGGGCGAAAGCCTTCTTCCACCACCTGAGCAGTCGGGGCGACCGGCAGGATTTCGGCAAGGGGAGAGCGGTAAAGGCTATCCACCGCGCCAAATTCCGGCCCTGCTGCGACCAGCACGGTGCCGCCACCCCGGACATAGTTAACAACGTTCTCGATATAGGACATCGGCAGAATGCCCCGCATCCGGTAGCGGTCGAAGATGATCAGATCGAATTCCTCGATCTTGTCGACGAACAACTCCCGCGTTGGAAAGGCGATCAGGGACAATTCGTCCACCGGCACCCCGTCCTGCTTTTCGGGCGGCCGCAGGATGGTGAAATGCACAAGGTCCACCGACGCATCCGACTTCAGAAGGTTGCGCCAGACCCGTTCGCCGGCATGCGGCTCGCCCGAGATCAGCAGCACCCGCAGTCGGTCGCGGACACCGTTGATCTGCACGGCGGCAGCGTTGTTGCGGTCGGTCAGCTCGCCCTCGACCCCAGCGACCGAAAACTGCAGCACGTTCGCCCCGCCATGCGGCAGGGTCACCGGCAGTTCCAGATCGGTGTTCAGGGCCACGGTATAGGTCACCGGCTCCTCGGCATCGACCGAGATCGTCAGGTCAACCTCGGGCCGCAAACCGCTGGGTGCGGCACCGATATCCTCGATCCGCAGATCCAGCACGAATTCCTCGCCGATGATGGCGAAGGCCGGGGCGTTCTTGATCACCAGCCGCCGGTCCCAATCGGCCTCCCGCCCGGTAAGCAGCACTTGCAAGGGTGCGGGCAGGTTCGGGACCAGACCGCTGTCATGCACCCGGCCGTCGGTGATCAGGATTGCGCCTGCAATCCTTGCGCGGGGTTCTTCGGCCAAAGCTTCGGCCAGCACGGTCAGCGCCAGCGTGCCCGCGTCCTCTTCGCCGTCGCCAACCCGGTGGATGCGAAGTTCGGTGTTGGGCAGGCCCTTGACCTCGACCTCGATGGCCGCAACCGCCGCTTCGGTCTGCGCGGTGCGGTCGCCCAGGCCCTGCGACGCGCTTTCATCGACCACCAGAATGACGATGTCCGACAGGTTGGCGCGTTCCTCTTCCTGCAAGGCCGGGTTCGCCAATGCTGCCAGCAGCGCCACCAGCCCCAGCCCGCGCAGCCACCAGCCGGGCAGACCGCGCCACAGTGCCAGCGCCAAGAGCGCCAGCGCCAGCCCGGCAAGGGCAAAGATCACCGGCCAACCGACCAGAGGAGCGAAAACCATCGACGCCGTCATTGCCCCAGCCTTTC
>CAIXBE010000524.1 GCA_903917595.1 uncultured Rhodobacterales bacterium | reverse complement strand
CATGTCCATTCTCTGCACCACCGCAACATCATCTGCGGTCCCTGGTCGGGCTATTCGAACCACCCGGTCGAACATGTGCTCTACCTAAGTAATGTCCTGTTCCTTCTTGTTCTGGCATCGCACCCGATCCACCTGCTGTTCAGCCTGCAGGTCAAGACGCTTACCGCCCCTACCTCCCATTCTGGCTACGACAAGCTTGCCCCAAGCGCCGATGCGACCGACGGTGCGGCCTTGGGTGACTTCTATCACCAACTGCATCACCGCTATTTCGAGTGCAACTACGGCGAGCCCGAACTGCCGTTCGACCACTGGTTCGGCACTCTTCACGATGGCACCGAGGACGCAACGGCACGCATCCGGCAGCGCATGCGGGACAAGGGCATCAAGCGGACCTGACAGCCGCCCTGTAGCTGCATCTCAAATCTTCCGCCACAAAGAATGGCGCCCGGCCAAAGCTTTCACCTTTTGCGGCTTTAGTTTTACGTGGAAAGTCTCGTCATGAATGACACATCGGCTTTGCAGTATCCCGAGGCGACGGTGGCGCGGCTCGAGTTGCTTTGGGGCGAGGGTTTCTTGTCGGTCGGTGGGCCCGCCGAGGTGTCTGCAATTTGTCGAGGTGTGGACCTGCATGGCCTCGATATCCTCGACATCGGTTGCGGCATCGGAGGGGTGGATATCCTGCTTGTCAAAGACTTCGGCGCGGCATCGGTCCTTGGCTTGGATGTGTCCGAGCACCTGCTGGATTGGGGCCGTGCGCGCGCTGACAGGGCTGGGCTGTCAGGCAGGGTAACGTTTCGACTCTGTGCTGCGCCGCCCTACCCGGTTCCAGACAGGTATTTCGACGTCGCATTTAGCAAAGGGGCGATCCTGCATATTCCCGACAAACCAGGGTTGTTTCGGGATCTCGCGCGATGCTTGAAACCTGGCGGATTATTCATCGCCAGTGACTGGTTGAAAGGTAACGGGGCGACCGTCGCTGGTTCGTTGAACGGTTTCGGCGCTGCCGAGATCACGTTTGAAAGCGCACCCGCAGGCGAAATGGCGGCGGCGCTGCATGAGGCTGGGTTCACTTCGGTGGAGATGAGGGATAGGACCGAGCAATACCTCAAGATCGCACGCCAAGATCTGAGCAGAATGAAGGGTCGGCTCCGCACGAAAGCGATTGAGTTGCTTGGTGACGAAGGATTCGAGTCTTGGATTTCCGCTCAGGCTGGAACGGTGGCAAGACTTGCCGAAAGGCAGGTGCAACCAACCCACATACGGGCTGTCCTCCGCTAGCCGGGAGCACTAAGAAGTCTGGCGGCGCACTGAATTGCCTTTAATCGCTTGACAGGAACCTGCATGTCCGTCGTCCCGCAAAAATCGCCCGTTTTCGACCGCATCGCCGCTGCTGCTGCCAAGCGCATCCTAGTCCTCGACGGGGCCATGGGCACGCAGATTCAGCGGTTGGGCTTTGGTGAGGCCGAGTTTACCGCTCATGGCGCGGGCTGCGCCTGCCATCCACCGATGTTCGGGGAAAAACTTCGCCCGCAGCAAGGCAACAATGACCTGCTGATCCTGACCCAGGCCCGGGCGATTGAGGACATCCATTATGCCTATGCCAAGGCCGGGGCGGATATCGTTGAGACCAATACGTTTTCCTCCACCTCCATCGCGCAGGCCGATTACGGGCTGGAGCATCTGGTCTATGATCTGAACTTCCACGGCGCGGGGCTGGTCCGGCAGGCGCTGGACCGCGCGACCACCGAGGACGGGCGCGAGCGGTTTGTGGCCGGGGCTTTGGGACCGACCAACCGCACCGCCTCGATGTCGCCCGATGTGAACAACCCCGGCTACCGCGCGGTCAGTTTCGACCAGTTGCGCGAGACTTACGCCGAACAGTTGCGTGGGCTGATCGACGGCGGGGCCGATCTGATCCTGATCGAGACGATCTTCGACACGCTGAACGCCAAGGCTGCGATTTTTGCCTGCGAAGAGGCGTTTGCGGCGCGTGGGCTGCGTTTGCCGGTGATGATCTCGGGCACGATCACCGATCGCTCCGGGCGCACTCTGTCGGGCCAGACGCCGACCGCCTTCTGGCATTCGGTGCGCCATGCAAGTCCGCTGACGATTGGCCTCAACTGTGCCTTGGGTGCCGCAGAGATGCGGGCCCATCTGGCCGAGCTTTCCGCCACCGCCGACACGTTGACCTGCGCCTATCCCAATGCGGGCTT
>CAIXBE010000523.1 GCA_903917595.1 uncultured Rhodobacterales bacterium | reverse complement strand
CGAATGGTTTAACCGCCCGGATGATGAGCGGTATCTTTCGCTCGATGATCTCTGGGCATCGGTGAATGGACGATCCCAGCGCAGCCGCAGCCGCGTGGTGCAGACGGCCGACATCCGGGTCGAGGCCACCCGCGACAGTGCTGAACGGCTGAACCTGGTCTTGCCAAGGGCGCAGGAACCGGTTGCGCCCACGCATTGGGCTTTCGGGCAACTCGCCAGCATCGTTGGCGCGCCGGCATCGTACCTGCGGCAACTGCCCGCACCCTTGGCAGGGATCAACCTGCAATACGGCCTGACCAACCACCGCGCCGAGCAGGTGAAGACCTTCGAGACGGAGGACGGCCGCACCGAGCTGCGCGCGGTGACTGGCCCGGACTATGGCCGCATCCATGACCATGAACTGGTCGAGGCGGTGCAGCGCATCGCGGGCAATGGCACTGGCGACACGCGCTGGAAGGTCCCGGGGGTGCTCGACTGGTCGACCGGGGTCTACAACCCCGATGTCGAGATCAGCCGTGACACGACCACGCTCTATGCCTCGGACCGCGACGTCTTCCTGTTCCTGGTTGACGATCACAACCCGATCGAGGCGGGCCGCCTGCCTGACGGCTCTCCCGATCTCTACTTCCGGGGCTTCTACTGCTGGAACTCTGAGGTGGGGGCCAAGACCCTGGGCATGGCGAGCTTCTACCTGCGGGCGGTGTGCCAGAACCGCAACCTCTGGGGAGTCGAGGATTTTCAGGAGATCACCATCCGTCACTCGAAATATGCCGCCTCTCGCTTTGCGCAGGAAGCGGCACCGGCGCTGACGCGGTTTGCCAACTCCTCGCCGCAGGGCTTCGTCAACGGCATCAAGGCGGCGCGGCAGCAGATCGTGGCGCGGACGGACGAGGACCGGGATGACTTCCTGCGTAAGCGCGGCTTCTCGAAGGCCGAAGCCGGCAAGATCAATGAGAAGGTGCTGATTGAAGAGGGCCGCCCGCCCGAAAGCATCTTCGACTTCGTGCAGGGCATTACGCGGCTTGCGCGTGGCAAGACCCAGCAAGATGCCCGCCTCGACATGGAGGGGCGCGCCAAGAAGCTCCTCGACCGGGTCGGCTGAGGCCGCGCGTCGTTCGCTTGACCGCCCAAGCCCGTTGGGCGGTCAGCTTTTCATAATTGCGCCGATGGCCCGCCCTTCGACAGGGCAGGGGCGTCGGCATTTTCATTTTTCGGAGACCCCCCAGTGACCCCGCATGAAGAAACCGTCATCCTCGAGGCCCGCGAAATCCTCGGGCGCTATCTGAACCAGAACCCAGTCCTCGGCAATTGGCAGGCTGTTCGCGATTACTGTGCGGTGGCCGTACGCGGCGAGGTGGAGCGCTTCCATGTCCTCTACCTCGACCGACGCAATCGCGTCATCTCGGACGAGCAGCTTTCGGTCGGAACCGTGGACCATGTCCCGGTCTATCCGCGCGAGATCATTAAGCGGGCGCTTATGTTGAACGCAAGTGCACTCATTGTGGTCCACAACCACCCCTCCGGTGATCCGACGCCATCGGAGGCGGATATCACCATGACGAAAGAAATCCAGAAGGGCTGCAAGTATCTCGGCCTGACTTTGCATGACCACATCATCGTGGGTGGGGGCCAAGAGCTTTCGCTGCGAGGCTTGGGCAAGATGTGACTCGCCCTTCGGATCAACACTTTCGGCCGCCCCTTCGAGGAAGAGGGCGACGGTTTGGTCTTTGACGCTTGAGGCGGGGAGAGAGGCTTCCCGTACCGTCGGAGATATTCCCCATGTTCGACCTTCCCTTTCCGGCCCTGTCGGCCCCGTTTCCGGCTGGCTTCGTGCCGGTCACCCCGCACAGCACTTCTGACCCGTCGCTGCCCTTTTCCCTGACGCTGGCTGATCGCTACCCTGCGGCTGCTATGTCGGGAGAGGCGCGTCCCAAGATTGTCGGCCATTTTTCGACGCTGGCCGAAGCCATGCGGGGCGCGATCAAAATGGCGGACGAAATGGAGCCTGATGCTGCACCGCGCATGCTGGCGATCCTTGACCGCGATGAGCGTCTTGTCCTTGCCGGTGCTGCAGCGAATGGCGCAGTCGCTTGGTGTGCCCCCGTCATGACCGCGACTGAGGCCCGGGTCGTGGTCATGG
>CAIXBE010000522.1 GCA_903917595.1 uncultured Rhodobacterales bacterium | reverse complement strand
GTTCCCGCGTGCGGGTTTCGCCGTCCGGGCCGGTCAGGGTGGTTTTCGTGGTCGAGATTCCCGCAGCCGTGGTCCGCAGCCGCAGCTTGTTCGCGACCTTGCCGTCAACCGAGGTGTAGATCGTGCTGACCTCACAGGTGGCCGTGCCTTTGGCGCGCACGCAGTCGCGGGTCTTTTCGATCGTCCCGCCCTCGGGCCCGGTCAGGATCAGGCCCTCGGCATAGGCGGGTGACTGGGCGAAGGGCAAGATCAGGGCGGCGGCCAAAGCAAGTCTGCGCATGAAAAACTCCTGTCTGGTTGGTGACCCGCCAAGGTCAGCGATCTGGCGTGGTCGGTTGGGTAACAGAAAGCTCTACGCAGCGGTTTGCAGCATCCTACGCGGTGGGCTGCAAAATATCTTGGCGTGGATGCCAAAGTTGGGACGGACAAAACTGGCCCCCCGACAAAATCGTGGAGTTTCCCGGGAATTCTGGATATCCGCTGAGGGGGCCACCCTGCCCGTTGAAACCCCGGACCCTTGTCATGCCAGCCATTGATCACCCCTTGCGCTATGCCACCGTGAACGAATTGCACGCGCGGCCATTCCCGCAGCTTGGCGTGCCCTCCACCGCGGTCTATGTCGCGATCAAGGAACCGGTGCAGGCGCAGAACCGTGACCGCGCGGCGGACCGGGCACATCTGCTGGCGCTTCTGGACCGGCACGGCAGCGCGCATCCGCAACCGGGGGCGACGCATTTTCAGGGCACCGTTGGCCGGGCCGAGCTGAAATGGGAAAGCCACACCGAATTCGTGACCTATTCGGCCTTTACCAAGGGTATCTCCGCGCGGCCCTTTGATCCGGCCGAGGCCGAGGTTCTGCCCGAAGACTGGCTGGCCGCCGCGCCGGGCAAGCGGGTGGTGTCGCTGCTGATCCGGGTCGAGGCGATGCCCGCGCAAGACGCGCAGCTTCTGGAGATGGTCGAAGGCTGGCTGGTGCCGGAAAGCCTTGCCATTTCACGCGTGGTCGATGGGGCGGCGGTGGTGGCGGGGGATTTTCACATCGACCCGGCCGGGCACATGCGCTTTGCTGTCTTTGTCCAACCCGATACCGGTCCGCGCCGGGTGGGGCGGATCGTGCAGCGCCTGTGTGAAATCGAGACTTACCGCGCGATGTCGATGCTGGGCCTGATGCGGGCGCGCGATCTGGGCGGGCGGTTGAACGCGCTGGACCCGATGCTGGCGGGTCTGGTGTCCGGTCTGGACAATGTCGAACCCGCCTCCGAGGCGGCGCTGCATGATCTGTTGAAAATCTCGGCCGAGTTGGAAAGCCTTGCGGTGCAGTATTCGTTCCGCTTCGGTGCAACCATGGCCTATGAGGCCATCGTCGCCCAGCGGATCGAGGCCTTGCGCGAAGAGCGTATCCGGGGGCGGCAAACCTTTGGCGAGTTCATGATGCGGCGCTATGATCCGGCGATGCGGACGGTGAAATCCTCTGAAAGCCGGTTGAAGGGCATGGCTGAAAGGGCGGAACGCGCGGCGGAACTGTTGCGCACCCGGGTTGATGTCGAGCGGTCAGCGCAGAACCAGCGGCTCTTGGAAAGCATGGACCGGCGGGCGGATCTGGCCTTGCGGCTGCAGCACACGGTTGAAGGGCTGTCGGTTGTGGCGATCAGCTATTACGCGGTCAGCCTTGCGGGCTATCTGGCGGCGCCTTTGGCCAAGGCGGTCGGGATGACCAAGGAAACCCTGACCGCGCTGGTCGTGCTGCCGGTCGTGGCGCTGGTCTGGGCCTTGATCCGCCGCATCCGCAAGTCGCATCACTGACCATTGAGCGGCGGACCGCGCCTTTCACCGCCCCCGGATGCGCGGGTCCAAGGCGTCGCGCAACCCGTCGCCGATGTAGTTTACACTCAGCACAGTCAGCGAGATTGCCAGGCCGGGCCAGATCACCCGCTCGGGGTAGACCTGCATGTATTGCAACCCGTCAAACAGCAGCCGCCCCCAGGTCGGAAAGTCGGGCGGAAAGCCAAGGCCCAGAAAGGACAGCACGGATTCGGTGATGATCGCTTCGGCCACGCCAAGGGTCGCGGCCACCATGACCGGCGAGACCACGTTGGGCAGGATGTGGCGCAGGATGATCCGGCTTGGTCGCGCGCCGATGGACCGTGCGGCCAGAACATATTCGCGTTCCTTCAGTGTCAGGACCTCACCCCGGACGATCCTTGCAGTCGCCATCCATGAGGTGATGCCGATGGCAAAGACGATCAGGGTGAAGGCCCCAAGCTCCGGCCCGACGATCGACGCCACCCGGTCACGAAACAGCATCACCATGACCAGAAGCAGCGGGACCAGCGGCAGGGCCAGGAACATGTCGGTCAGCCGCATCAAAGGGCCATCAAGGCGCCGGAAATAGCCGGCAAGCACGCCCACCAGGGTTCCGAACACGATGGCGATCAGCATGGCCACAAGCCCGACGGCAAGCGAGACCCGGCCCGC
>CAIXBE010000521.1 GCA_903917595.1 uncultured Rhodobacterales bacterium | reverse complement strand
TCGGCCTTTTTCATGCCGCCCTCTTCGATGATGCAGGAATGCGGGTCCGAGGCGGGGCAGCCATGGGCCTCGTAAATCGCCATGATCTCGTACAGCCGTTCGTCGGTGGTGTATTTGACCAGAGGCAGATCGAAAGCGACGCGCTGCCCGCCCATCAGCGAAAACTCATGGTGCATGAAGACGTCGTCGCCCAGCACGCCCTGCAATTCGACGATCTTGCCCACATTCAGCGGCGCCGGGCACAGGATCTGCAGATAGGTCACCTTGCGGTCCGTTTTCAGGGCCTGCAGCGTGGTGTGGTTGTAGGAAAATTCAAAGGCATGCGGCAGCTTGCGGGTCAGACGCTCGGCTTCGTCCATCTCCAGATCGACGGTGCCACCATGCGCGGCGACAAGGGCGCGGAAAGCGTCCATCTGGCCGCGCGGGATCAGGGTGACCAGCATCGGAAGGCCTTCGCGCACGATGCCTTTCAGCCGGTCGAAATAGGTGCCGATGCGCGCGTCCAGCGTGGAACAAAGCTTGCGGCAGATGTCAGATGCGGCCAGCGCCATGCCCGCACCATAGCAGGTGGGGTAGTCGGCAAAGGTGGCGATGCAGCCAATCCAATCCTCGGTCGGCACCGTGCGCAGGGTCAGTTCGGTGATGACGCCGTTAATGCCCCAAGCGTGGTGGATCATGTTGATCTGATCACCCGAGAACACTACTTCGCGCGGGGTTTCCTCGGCAGACAGCGCGCGGATTTCCAGCACATTGCCCGCATCGCGCAACATGCCGTGGCTGACAGTGCCAATCCCCGCCGACCCGCCCGAGATAAAGCCGCCGATGGTAGCTATATCTTGGGTCGAGGGGAAAACCGGCAACTCGCGCCCTTTGGCCTTCAGCGCCTCGTTCAGCTTCAAGATGTTGCAGCCGGCCTGAACCCTTACGAAATCGGGGCCGATTTCAAGCACTTCACCCATGGCTGTCGTGTCGATGATAAGCCCCCCTTCCATCGGCACCGACTGGCCATAATTGCCGGTTCCCCCGCCGCGAAGCGTCACAGGGACGAGATGACGCGCCGACAGGGAAAGACATTGCGCCATCTCGGCGGGGGATTTCGGCCTTGCAACCAGATCGCCGAAGCAGGTCTTCAGGCGGCGGTCCAGGATCGGGGAATACCAGAAGAAATCGCGGCTGCGTTTCTTTACCAGCACCGTCTCTGCGATGGTTTCAACCGGCAAGAGGGCCTTGGCAAAGGCGGCCCAGTCAGTGGAGGTCTTGCCGGAAATGCTGGTCATGTGGGGCTTTCAGCGTGTGGTTACCGCAAAAGCCTAAGGCTGGGCTGGCCATGGTTCACGCAAGCAAAACGGGGCTGTGACCCCAAAGAATTCGACGTCATTCCGCAGTGCAAGGCGTTAGATCAGCCCGGCGCAAAACGGGAAAAGTCGGCGACCAGCCGGGCAAGATTGCGGGCGGCACTTGTCAAAAGCCTATCGCCCTTTTCCGCCGTCGCAGCCGCCGCGTTGCCAACGGCCCCTTTGGGATTAAGATCGCCCATCAGCCAGCCGGGACGCAGGGCCGCAGCCCCACGGCCAAGGTCGGGGTGGGCTTGCCGCCACTCAAGATGGGCTGATCCGAAATCCTCGGCCCGGTCCTTGCGAACCTTGTCCGGATGGGCGGCCAGCATGGCAGAGGTTTCCACATCGCCCGCATGCAGGCCATCTTGCGCTTCGGCCGCCCCGACCACGGTTTCCGCATCGGCCAGATCGTCCCAAGCAAAATGGGCGGTGATTAGTCCCAAGTCCGCCCGCAGATCGCGGCAGGCCAATTCCAGCAGCGCGCGATTGCCGCCATGGCCGTTTAGGAACATCAGCCGGGGAATGCCCGCCCGGTGGACTGACGCGGCGATGTCTTGCAGCACGCGCAACAGCGTCTCGGCTGACAGCGATAGCGTGCCGGGCCAAGCCTGATGCTCGGTGCTTTTGCCAATTGCCTGCACCGGCAGGGCAAGCACGGTCAGCGCGGGGTCGATCAGGTTCATGGCGTGGGTCAGCACCGCCATGGTCAAATCGCGATCCACCGACATCGCCAGATGCGGCCCGTGTTGTTCAATGGCCCCGATGGGCAAGATCGCCACGGCCCTGTCGCGGTCAAGTGCGGCAAATTCAGGGGCGGTCAGGTCGGCCCAATGCCCGATATGGCCCATGCTGGTCTCCTATACCGGGATCCGCGCGATACGGTCGCGCACCCGGTCGATATAGCGCTTGCGGCTGGCCTCGGTCTGGTCATCGATGGCATGAAGGCCCAGCCAAAAAGTCCGCGACCGTTTGTTGGTGCAAAACCGCAACCCCCGCAGAACGATCTTGCGCCCCGGTGCGCCCATCAGGAAGGTCCAGAACCACCAAGGCGAGCCGAAGGTTGTAATCGCCCCGATCAGCCGGATGTTGGTCAGCGCCGCACGCAGGCGCTGGCCTTCGTCATGCAGGGTAAAGGCGATGCCGGGCCGCCAGACCCGGTCCATCCAACCCTTCAGGATCGCGGGCTGGGAATACCACCATGTGGGATAGACCAAAATCAACCCCTCGGCCCACTGCAGCGCCTCGATATGGGGCTGCAGATCCGCCGGGATCGGCACGTCTTCGGTGTAGCCGCGCCGCTCAACTGCGGTCATGACCGGGTTGAACCCATCGGCATGCAGGTCGATCAGTCGAACTTCGTGGCCATTGGCACGGGCGCTTTCCACCGCAGCCTTGCAAAGCACGGAGTTGAAGCTTTCGGGAACCGGGTGGGCGTGGACAAACAACAGGCGCATCGGGCAGGGCTTTCAGGTTGGGTCAAACGGCGCAGGGTAT
>CAIXBE010000520.1 GCA_903917595.1 uncultured Rhodobacterales bacterium | reverse complement strand
TCCGGATGATGCCGGCTGCGCGCTGATCTTCGTCAGAATCGAGCGCCTTGGCGAGCCGATCGATCTCATCCTTGATCAGGAAGCGTTCACGCGCATTCTCGATCCGGCGATAGAAACTGCTGGCGGGGTTGTCGTCGCGCATTCCCCACTCCACCGCGAGGTTGAACATCTTGCGAAGCGCCTCGCCCAAGCGGTTTGCGCGCACCGGCGTCGGCCTTGGGGGTTGGAGTTTGCGGGCGCGATTGTTAGGCTTTTCCTTATTCGGCCGCGCCCTGCCCTCAGCGACTTTCGCTAGAAGCCTTTCCACATCGGACTTCGTGATTTCCGTCACCAGCTTCTTGCTCCAATGCGGTGCCACCAGCTTCATCATCATCGATTTCTGGTCAGAGGCGTTTGTCGGCGAAAGCCGGGTGCAATGCTCCTTCAGATAACGGTCAATCAAATCCGGCACCCGTGCCGCCTCCCTGACCTGCTCGCGTTCGCCAAGCGGATCGTGGCCGGTGTCCACTTCCCGACGGAGTTCCCTGACGCGCTCGCGGGCGGCCGTCACGGTCCATTCCGGCCAGCGCCCGAAGGTCATGCGGCGCTGCCGTCCGGCAACGCGGTAGTCGAACGTGAAAGCACGCCCCCCGCCTCGGTAGATGCACACCGCAAAGCCGCGGATTTCGTCATCGAAAATCTGGTAATCGCGCCCCTCGGCTGGAGTGGCCTCGCGGACAATTTTCTCTGTCAGGCGTTCTCTTGTTTGCATCGACGCACCTCCTTTTCCCCGTCCATGACGCGTAGATTCGCGCCGCTAGCAAGGTAATCATGAGGCCCCGACCGGCAGGGTGGCAGCGACCGGCAGTGACCACAGAGGGCATGCCACCCCTCTTCCGCACCGTCGCCACCTGCGCGCGTGTGGCGTTATTTGCAGATCCCGACGCCCAGAGCGGTGAAGCCGAAGCCGGCAATAAGCCACATCGGGCGGTGGGGCATATTCCTGCCCGAACTTTCACGGATTTCTCAGTAAATTCAGGGACCGGGACAAAAACCGGCAATTCAGCGCCCTCACTGCCACCCATTGCCACCCCTGAATGTTGTCAAAACCCCGCCAATGTCAGCCAATTCGGCCTGCTCATAACTGCCTGACCTTTCAGCGAGCTGCTGGTAGCCCGAAAATCAAGTTTGCAAAGTCGATACACCTCGCTGCAACGCAGCGCAGTTTTGAACAACCTCAACAAAACAAGGGGTGGCACGGGGGGTGGCAAGGTTCACAATCTCACTGCCGGTTACTGCCACCCTGCCGCCCCTGCCGGTGTGCTTCTGCTTGCTCACGACCTTCGCCCGCAGCGGGCGACAATCGGGAGAAAACAGATGACGCAACTTGAAACCAACGCAGTGGCACCGAAGATCAGGGCGTCCGAAGGCGCGCTCTTGCAGGGCTGGATCAGCCGCAACGACCTCGCCCAGGAACTGGGGGTTTGCGAGGAAACCCTTCGGCGCTGGGCGGATGCCCGACGGGGGCCGGCCTTTGTGAGGGCAGGTCGCAAGATCCTCTACCGCCGGACAACCGTGCTTGAATGGCTGGACACACAAGAGGTACGGGACCCGCGTCGTTCGCGCTCGGGTGGGCAGCAATGAACATCCCCCTGCCCCTCCGCCAGAGTGCCCCCCGGGACCGAGCTCGCCGGGAATGGATCGACGAGCGACGACGCGAGGCGCGCATCGTCGTGGCGGATGTCGTGAACCATTCCGATCATCTGATCCGGCTGGCGTGCAATGTTCTGGTCCAGCATGGGGAGACACCTGGGGAGCGTGAGGACGCTCGGATCTTGCTGGTGGTCCTTGACGCTAAGTCGCCCAGGCGGGCCGAACATCGTCGACCTGATAGGGAGGTCGGACGATGAAGGGGCGCGGCACACCCGAGGCCGACCTGCAACGCGCCGTCGTCATCGCACTGCGGTTTGCACTCCCAAAAGGCGCGATCATCCATCATTGCCCTAACGAGATTACCGATGCAGGCCCACGCGGCGCGAAGCGTCAGGCGATCTTGGTTGGCATGGGCGTCCATCCCGGTTTTGCGGACCTGATGGTGCTCTGCGCCGGGCGCGTTCTGTTCCTTGAGCTGAAATCCCTCAAGGGGCGGCTGAGCCCAGCGCAAGAGGCGTTCCGCGACACAGTTCTAGCTCAGGGCTTTGGTTGGTCCCTGGTGCGCTCACTTGATGATGCGCTGGGCGCTTTGGCAGATCACTGCTTCACGACCCGTGTCGCCCTTCCCACACGGAGGCCAGCACCATGAGCCATGCCGCCACCAATTGGGCCATCCAGCAACGCGGGCTAAAGCCCACGACCAAGATCGTGCTCTGGCATCTGTGCGATCGGTTCAATCCAGACTTCGGCTGTTTCCCGTCCCAGGAGCAATTGGCCCATGACTGCGAGATCTGCCGATCGACGCTGAATGAGCATCTGACCTTGCTTGAGAGCGCTCGCCTCATCCGCCGTGTACAGCGGCTTAATCCTGGCACCAAGCGGCAGATGCCGACCCGCTACATCTTGTCGTTTGAGTCGGGCTTTTCCCAATATCGGGGGGCCCCGTGTCTGGAAACCGGACATGGCAGCGAGGTGGAGGACACCCTCCCCTTCTTTCCCACCGAAAACTCAGCCGAATTCGTCCCAATGCCGCTGAAAACCACCGACCCGTGTCTGGAATCCGGACGCGGAGCCGTGTCCGATTTTGACCCCGAGCCGTGTCCAGAAAATGAACCGAACCGTGTCCGAATTCCGGACAGTAACCTTGTAAGAGAACCAGTAAGTAAACCTGTAAAGGAGGAGGAGGCAACGCGCGTGCGCGACGGCCTCGATGAAGAGTTTTTCGGATCGCTACTCTTGGCGCTGGGCTTTGCCCCTGAGGGCGCCCTGCCCGGTTGGTGGCAAGGCTGGCCGCCCCGGGAGCATGTACGCCGCTGGCGGAATGATCTCGGGCTGACCGAAGCCGAAATTCTTGAGGCCACGGAAGCTTCGCGTCAGGAACATCCCGAGCCGCCTGATGGGCCCAAGGCGCTCGATCGGACCATGCAGCGTGCTGCTCAGCGCAAAGCTGACGATGCATCACGCAAACGACGAAAGCCCAAGCAACCAGTGGCGCTCGCATGCCTGCCAATGACTGATGTTCCAGACTTCTATGCCAAGATGGTCAACTCGGAGCGCTACCTGCCCATCAGCGCGATCACGAACTCCATGCGCGACGCCATGCTGGCCCGTGGGCTGGTGACGGCATCACGTCTTCGAGAGCGAGGAATCCGATGAAATATGAACGCAATTTGCACGGTCGCACCGCTGGGCCGAAGCGAGCGAAGCATTCCAAGTCCGTGCAGCAGACGCTTGAATGGGCCTTCCGCGTCGAGCATGCGCAGTTGGAACTGCCTGAGCTGTTGATTTTCACCCAGAACTGAGCCGGGTTTTTCACCGAGAAGTGAGCCACCTCTGATTATGGATTTCGGTTCATGCCGGGGTCAAGCTGTGTGTTGTCTCCTTCTTTTTCTTTGCGGCGGATGCGGCAGCTGAGCTTG
>CAIXBE010000519.1 GCA_903917595.1 uncultured Rhodobacterales bacterium | reverse complement strand
ATCACCACCAACCGGATGCCCGCCCTGATGCGGCCGCACCCGAATGTGCTGGCGGGGTCGGCCTGCTCCGGCCACGGGGTGGCGCTTGCCACGCTGACCGGCAAGATCCTGGCCCAGACCGTGCAGGGCGAGACGCAAGGCTTCGACCTTCTGGCCACTGTCCCGCAGATGCGCTTCCCCGGCGGGACAACGCTGCGCTGGCCGCTCTTGGTCTTGGCGATGACCTGGTATTCGATGCGGGACCGGTTGGGGCTCTGACATGTCGAAACGCGGGCGCTTCGCCCCCCGCACCCCCCGAGGATATTTATGCCAAGATGAAATCAGACCTGCTATTCACTTTCATCTTGGTACAAGTATCCCACGGGGGTCCGGGGGTTTGAAACTCCCGGGTCATCTGCAACGCAACCCACGGTCAACCCTTCCATGTCCCTGCCACCCGGATTCCTCGACGACCTGCGCAGCCGCGTGACGCTTTCTTCCATTGTGGGGAAGAAGGTCACCTGGGACATGCGCAAGTCGAACATGGCCAAGGGTGATTTCTGGGCGCCGTGCCCGTTCCATCAGGAAAAATCCGCCAGCTTTCATGTCGATGACCGCAAAGGGTTTTACTATTGCTTCGGTTGCCATGCGAAGGGCGACGCGGTCACTTTCGTCAAAGAAACCGGCAACCTCGGTTTCATTGAGGCGGTTGAGGCTCTGGCACGCGAGGCCGGGATGCAGATGCCTGCCCGCGATCCGCAAGCCGCCCAGCGGGCCGACCGGCGGACTGAACTGGCGCAGGTCATGGATGAGGCGATCAAATTCTATCGCCTGCAACTGAAGACCAATGCTGGAGCGGCCGCCCGCGCCTACCTTTCCCAAAAACGCCGCCTGAATGAGGCCGCCTGGGACCGATGGGATATCGGATGGTCGCCTGACAACGCCCAGGCCGTGGTCGAAGTCCTGCTGGCAAAGGGCATCTCGCCCGATCTGATGATCGCCTCCGGTGTCGTCGCCAAGTCCGACAACGGCCGCCTTTACGACCGTTTCCACGCCCGGATAATCTTTCCGATCCGCGACGGGCGGGGCAGGGCGGTCAGCCTTGGCGGCCGGTCGCTGGACCCCAACGCTCGGGCGAAATACCTGAACGGCCCAGAAACCGAGCTGTTCGACAAGGGCCGCAACCTGTTCAACCAGTCCCCGGCGCGGGAAGCGGCAGGCAAGGGCAAGCCCCTGATCGTCGCCGAAGGCTATATGGACGTGATTGCGCTGTCCGAGGCCGGTTTTACCGCCGCCGTCGCCCCCTTGGGAACGGCCGTGACCGAAGACCAGTTGCGGCTGATCTGGCGCATCGCGGACGAGCCGGTGATTGCGCTGGACGGCGACACGGCGGGCATCCGGGCCGCCCTGCGTGTCGTCGATCTGGCGCTGCCGCTCTTGGAGGCGGGCAAGGGCCTGCGCTTTGCCATTCTGCCAGGCGGGCTGGACCCCGATGATCTGCTGAAGGCGCAAGGTGCCGGGGCGATGCAGGCGGTGCTGGACGGTGCGAAACCGATGGTCCAGCTGCTCTGGCAGCGCGAAACCGAGGGACGCAGCTACGACAGTCCCGAACGCCGCGCGGCCTTGGACAAGGTCCTGCGCGGGCATCTGGCGCGGATCGCGGATGCGTCGATCCGCAGCCATTACGTCGAGGAAATCAAGCGTCTGCGCGAAGGGCTGTTCGGCACCCGCCGTCCGTTCCAGCCCGGGCCCCGCCGCAGCTTTGCGCCGCCGGGCGGGGCGCTGGCCAGCACACGCTCGTCCCTTCTGGCGCAAGGCACCGGGCCGGTTGACGAGATCCTGCGCGAGGCGGTTATCCTGGCCATCCTGATCCTGCACCCGGGTCTGATCGCCCGGTTTTCCTCGGCGCTGGAACGGCTGGACCTGACCGGCGACGATCACGAGACGCTTCGCCAGATGATCCTTGCCGGGTCCGAACTGCCCGATCTGCAGGCCAAAATCCAGGCCTCGGCACCCCACGCCCTTGACGCTCTCTTGTCGCGCCCCCATGTCGCCATTGCACCCCCGGTCCGCAACACCGATGACAGCGCGATGGCCGCGCTGTGTCTGGCCGAGGAAATGGCCAAGCTTGAAGCCCGCCGCGGCGCCCGCCGTGAGATCGAAGACGCGATGGAGGATATGGACGGACTGCCCGACGAAGGCCTGACCTGGCGGCTGACCAAGGCGGCCGAGGCCTTGCATAAATCGGACAAAAGCGGGCCTTCGGACAACCAGGATCTGGGCGAAGACCGCAACGCCCTGTCAAGACATCTGCAATCCATGATCGATAGCCAGGTCTGGATCAAGAAAACCCGCTGATTCGGCCTGTAACTCGGCCTGATTCGCGCTATTGATTCGCAAACGCACAACCGATTCGCCCTCAGGAGACCACATGGCCGCCAAGGACACCGACGACGACAAGCCCGAAGCCGAAGACGCAGACGTCTCCTTGGACATGAGCCAGGCAGCGGTCAAGAAGATGATCGCCGACGCGAAGGAGCGCGGCTATATCACATATGACCAGCTGAACACGGTTCTGCCGCCCGAACAGGTCGCCTCGGAGCAGATCGAAGACGTGATGTCGATGCTGTCCGAAATGGGCATCAACGTCATCGAGGACGAGGAAGTCGAAGAAGGCGAGGCCCCGGTGGGCGAGTTGGTCGAGACATCGACCAGCCGCGAAGTGGCGGTTTCCGGCACCTCTGCCGAGGCGCTGGACCGCACCGATGACCCGGTGCGCATGTATCTGCGCGAGATGGGGTCGGTCGAACTGCTGAGCCGTGAGGGCGAGATTGCGATCGCCAAGCGGATCGAAGCCGGCCGCAACACGATGATCGCCGGGCTTTGCGAAAGCCCGCTGACCTTTCAGGCGATAATCATCTGGCGCGACGAACTTTTGTCGGAAGACATTCTGCTGCGCGATGTGATCGACCTTGAGGCCACCTTTGGCCGCAGCCTTGACGGCGAAGAGGACCTTGAAGGTCCGGCACTCGACGAGGTTGGCGTCGGGCCAGCGACCCCGCGTCCGGGCGGGACCGAGCAGGAGCTTGACGCCGACGGCAACCCGATTCAGCGCGAAGTGGACGACGACGAGGACGACGAAGCCTCGAACATGTCGCTGGCCGCAATGGAAGCGGCGCTGAAGCCGGCGGTTCTGGAAACGCTGGATATGATCGCCCGCGACTATACCCAGCTTGCCGAAATGCAGCAGTTGCGGATGGACGCGACCCTGTCGAAGACGCAGGCGTTCTCCACCGTGGATGAGGCTGCCTATCAAAAGCTGCGGTCGGAAATCGTTCTTTTGGTCAATGGGTTGCACCTGAACAACTCTCGTATCGAAGCGCTGATCGACCAGCTTTACGGCATCAACAAGCGGATCATGGCGATCAACTCCGGCATGGTGAAACTGGCCGATGCGGCACGGATCAACCGGCAGGAATTCATCCAGGAATACCAGGGTTACGAGTTGGACCCGACCTGGCTGGACCGCATGGGCCAGAAGGCCGGGCGCGGCTGGCAGGCACTGATCGAACGCAGCCGTGAAAAGGTCGAAGAATTGCGCGCCGAAATGGCGACGGTCGGGCAGTATGTCGGTGTCGACATTTCCGAATTCCGCCGGATCGTCAATCAGGTCCAGAAGGGCGAGAAAGAGGCGCGTCAGGCCAAGAAGGAAATGGTCGAGGCGAACCTGCGTCTGGTGATCTCGATTGCCAAAAAGTACACGAACCGCGGATTGCAATTCCTTGATCTTATTCAGGAAGGCAACATCGGCCTGATGAAGGCCGTCGACAAGTTCGAATATCGCCGGGGCTATAAGTTCTCCACCTACGCGACCTGGTGGATCCGTCAGGCGATCACCCGGTCGATTGCCGATCAGGCCCGTACGATCCGTATTCCCGTGCATATGATCGAGACGATCAACAAGCTGGTCCGCACCGGTCGCCAGATGCTGCACGAAATCGGCCGCGAACCGACGCCGGAAGAACTGGCCGAAAAGCTGCAGATGCCGCTGGAAAAGGTCCGCAAGGTGATGAAGATCGCCAAGGAACCGATTTCGCTGGAAACCCCGATCGGCGACGAGGAAGACAGCCAGCTTGGCGACTTCATTGAAGACAAGAACGCGATCTTGCCTTTGGAATCAGCGATTCAGGAGAACCTGAAGGAAACCACGACGCGGGTTCTGGCGTCCCTGACCCCGCGCGAAGAACGCGTGTTGCGCATGCGGTTCGGGATCGGGATGAACACCGACCACACGCTGGAAGAAGTCGGCCAGCAGTTCAGCGTTACCCGCGAACGCATCCGCCAGATCGAGGCCAAGGCGCTGCGCAAGCTGAAGCATCCGTCGCGGAGCCGGAAACTGCGCAGTTTCCTCGATCAGTGACCCAGCATCGCGACATAACCCCGCTGACCAAGCAGCGCGCCTTTGCGACCATCAAGATCGTCGCAAAGGCCGCGATGGACGGGGAGCCGGCGCTGTCATACTCGGAATTGGCGCGTCGGCTGGGCATGTCCAAGGTCAACGGCCAGGGCCTTAGCAGCTATTTGAACGAAGCCGCCGCCATGTGTGCCGAGTTCGGGCTGCCCAACATATCGACCCTCGTCGTCTCGCGGCAAAGTCTTGACGAGGGCCAGCCGATGCCGTCCAGCGGGTCGTTTTCGGACGGGTTTTATGCCAGAACCGGCCTTGCCAAGGAAGACGTCGCCGCCGAACAACAGCGCGTGCGCGATTTTGACTGGCGCTCGGTCCCGACGCTGGGTCTGGGCGACTGACGATCACGCTAGGGTGGGTGCCAGCCCACCCCCCGGTCATGGTGGGTAGCACCCATCCCACGCCTTTTCCCCATCAAGGACCATGCACGTCGTTGCGGCAAAACCCGCCGCGACTCAGGGAAGTTCGTGCTAAGCTTCGCCCGAAACCAGCGGAGAGGGGTGCCATGACGGTGATGAACGTGGTCCACATGCGGGTAAAGCCTGAGCAGGTGGATGCCTATGTTGCGATCCATGAAAGCATGCAGAAAATGGCCGGTATGCGGAACTTCTGGCTGGTGAAATCTGGCGAACGGTCTTTCATCGTTGTCGGCGAATGGGACAGTCAGGATGCCATGGTTGCTGCGCGCCCGGCGATGATTGCCAATCTTGACCAGCTTCGACCGATCCTCGAGGATCTGGGCGGCGGTCGGGGTGTGACCGAACCCTGGTCGGGCGAAGTTGTCGTGAAGTTGGGTGGCTGATGCTGGCGGGGCAGGTCAAGACCGGGCATGGCAAGACTGGGCAGCAACCGGACCCACTTTCGGCAAGGCGCTCGGTTGCCTCAAGGCTCCTGGCATATTTGCGGCAGAAGGCCACCCGGCACGGCCCCTATCATGAGGTTGTCAGTCTTGGCCGGGCCTGCCAGCCGGCGCATCAGTTGCGGCGGGTTCTTGGTATCAGCCGCGCGCACGTCTTTGACTGGATCGTCACCACGGATACCGGGGTCCGCAGCCTGATCGCTGATGACCTGCAAGGCCATTTTGCACTGGACCGGCTGTTTCGCGACGACCGGGGCTTTGTCAAAGAGCGCCTGACCGACACCGTCTTCCAGCATGAATTCACCCAGGATGACGATATAGCAGCGGTTCATGCCATCACGGCACCTCGGGTCACGGCGATGGTAGAGCGGTGGCGCAGAATGATGGCCTCGAACGCGTCGGTCTTGTTCATTCGCCAACATGCCTGGTCCGGGTCACCTGCCGATAGCGCTGATGCCTTGCTGTCCACTTTGCATGCGGCCGGCCCTCGCCTGCGTTTGCGGCTTTTGTACCTGACCGAACCGCACATGACTCCGGTATTGCCAGACAAGGACGACCTACTTCACCGCGCAATGCCGCTGCACCCCGAAGGCGACTGGCGCGGAGTGAGCCAGATATGGGAAGAACGGCTGAGCGAGGCGCTTTCCCTCGATCCACCGGCGAAGCAGGCCAAGCGGGTCCCACGTTGCATAAGCGCTGAACCCTCGCCATAAATTCCGGAAAAGGAATCCCCCATGCGTCGTATCGCCTTTCTGCTTGCCGTCCTGCCGCTGCCCGCCTTTGCCGATTGCCCCGCCGGCGGCGACGTCTTTTCCTGCCAGATCGGCGCCAAAGGGCTGGAAATCTGCCACCAGGGCGACGACCTGACTTATGCTTTCGGGCCCAAGGGGGCCCCGGAACTGACGATCTCGGAATCGCTGACCACCGTGAATTTCACCCCCTGGCCCGGTGTCAGCAACAACATCTGGGAAAACGTGGTCTTCGTGAACGACGATTATGCCTATGATGTCTGGACCTCGGTCGCGCGCGACCCCGAGGACACGATAGGTCTGCAAGGCGGCGTCCGGGTGCTGAATGGCGAGGAAACGGTGGCCGAACTGACCTGCGACCCGGGCACGCCGTCGCAATCGCTGGACGGGATCTGGGACCTGAAGGAATCCGTCGGCATGTGCTGGGAATTCAGCAGCTTCAGCTGGAAAACCACCTGCGATAACGGCTGATCTCAGACCCGAATGTCAGGCGGGGGGCGGGATCATCGCCTCCCAAGCCTCGCCCATCGCCAGAATGCAGGCATTGCCGTTGGCGTAGCTTTGCACCAGCGTCCAGTCGCCCGAGGGTCTGGTCCAGACCTCCAGCACGGCATCGGTGTCGCGCAGACCCGCGCCCGCCACATCAGCCCCGCGCATCCGGGTCAAAAGCTCGGCCCGGGGGACGCAGACCACTTCGGCAATCGGGTCCAGCGCCATCGCGGGCGTGGCAAGGCACAGGAAAAGGGCGATTCGAACCCGCATGCACGGAATCGTAACACAAAAATGACATTTGCCAGCCAGCTTTTGACGGGCAACTGAGTCCCCTTTGCAACACATGCCGGCCCATATGCGGTAGATCGATTATTGCGCTTCCCCAAATCATCGGCCTGCCCCTATAGTTTGCGTCAGGATCCGGGGACACATCCGGGCCATGAGGCAGACCAACACCAACAGCAAGGGAGGGGGCCGATGCGCTGCCCATTCTGCGGCAACATCGACACGCAAGTGAAGGATTCGCGGCCTGCGGAGGATCACGTCTCGATCCGCCGTCGCCGGTTCTGTCCGGCCTGTGGCGGCCGCTTCACCACTTACGAACGTGTCCAGCTGCGCGATCTTGTCGTCATCAAATCCTCTGGCAAGCGTGAGGATTTCGACCGCTCGAAACTGGAACGCTCGATCCGCATCGCGATGCAAAAGCGGCCGATTGATCCCGAACGTATTGACCAGATGATCAGCGGAATCGTGCGGCGGCTGGAAAGCCTGGGCGATACCGACATCTCGTCCAAGATCATCGGCGAGATCGTCATGGAAAGCCTCGCCCGGATCGACACCGTCGCCTATGTGCGCTTTGCCAGCGTTTACAAGAACTTCCAGACGGCAGATGACTTTGACGGCTTCGTTAGCGAGCTTCGGCCCGGCAGCGCCGCCGAAGAGTGAGTGATCAAGATCACATGGCCCACGCCCTGCGCCTTGCCGCGCGGGGCCTGGGCAATGTCTGGCCCAACCCCGCCGTGGGCTGCGTCATCGTCCGGGATGGCGTTGTGGTCGGTCGAGGCTGGACCCAACCCGGCGGCCGCCCCCACGCCGAGGTGCGCGCGCTTCTTCAGGCGGGCGCGCTGGCCGAAGGTGCGACTGTCTATGTCACCTTGGAGCCTTGCGCCCACCATGGGCAGACGCCGCCCTGCGCCGAAGCCCTGATCGCCGCGAAGGTGGCAAGAGTGGTCACCGCCCTCACCGACCCCGACCCGCGCGTTTCCGGCAAAGGCCACGCCCTCCTCCGCGCCGCAGGCATAGCGATCACCGAAGGCGTCCTGACCAATGAGGCTACCCACCTCAACGCCGGCTTCCTGAAACGCGTGACCCAGGGCCTCCCCTTCGTCACCTTGAAACTCGCCGCCTCCCTCGACGGCCGCACCGCCACCGCCACAGGCGAGTCCCGCTGGATCACCGGCCCCGAAGCCCGCCGCAAGGTCCACGCGATGCGCCTCTCGCACGACGCCGTCATGGTAGGCTCCGGCACCGCCTTGGCCGATGACCCCGACCTGACGGTGCGGGACATGGGCGCGGTCAGGCAACCCATCCGCATCGTCCTAGACCGCCTCTTGAAACACTCCCCCCAAAGCCGCCTCGGCCGCACCGCCAAAGACCACCCCGTCTGGCTCCTCCACGGCCCCGCAGCACCCCAAGGCGCGCGAAGCGCATGGGAGGCGACCGGAGCCACTCTGATCGAGACCCCCGAAACCAACGGCCACCTTGACCTGAAAGCCGCCCTCCAAGCCCTTGCCAGCAAAGGCCTCACCCGCATCCTCAGCGAAGGCGGCAGCACCGTGTCCGCCGCGCTGGTCAAGGCCGGGCTGGTGGATGAGTTGGCGTTGTTTACGGGCGGAGTGCTGATTGGGTCCGATGGGCATCCTGCACTTGCGCCGATAGATTTAGACGTTCTTGCAGCCGCCCCTCGTCCGATACTCTGGGAAAGCCAGAAGCTAGGGCCAGACCAGTATGCATTGTTGAAGATGAACAATCGGGACTAACTACCCACGCTTCGCTTGATTGCAGCGCACCGTGCAAGCGGCGGAAGCAAGCTTTCGCGAGATCAAAACGTTCCCTCGCCCTTCAGCCATCGCTGATGGCCGAGGAGAAGATGAGCAATGGTAAACCCTTTGCAAACGTCTTGGGGGTCTTCCCCGCTGAAGTTCACCGCCACCATCGGCAAATTATCCGTGCGGTCTATATGGCTTGTGAAGCAGTTCAATCCCGGAGTTACAATTCCATCGTAATTGTCCGTCGGCTTGCTGCCCATTCCTGCTGCCAGCTGACTAACGGCAGTTTTCAGGTCGTCCGGTACGTCAGCCATCTCGGATTCGTCAAAGGTCAGATCGCCGAACCAGACCAAAGAGGCATTCTTGAGCACCAAAACTGAACCTTTCCCTCGGATGATTACTGGCCGATATCTGCTGTCAACCAGTTCGGAGTAACTTTCCATTAAATCGAGCCAGTCCTCCGAAGGGTCTCCGTAAACAATGATCTGAGAGCGAGGGATGGTATCTTGCGCTAATGCAGGGAAAGCGTTCAAGAACGACAGGCAAAAACATGCCACGACTCCACTTTGCTCTATTCTCATGTCAACTCACCTTTGCAGTTTCGAGAAAGACGGGTTTCGCCGGGAAGACCCCTCCCGGCGCCCCGTTCGCCCCTCACCAATGCCCGGTGTTGCCCATGCTCAGCCAAGGCTCCGCCGGGGCCTTCGCGCCACCAGCCTGCAGCAGCTCCACCGACACATTGTCGGGCGACCGCACAAACGCCATCCGCCCATCCCGCGGCGGGCGGTTGATCAGGACGCCATTCGCCTGCAGATGCGCGCAGGTGGCGTAGATGTCGTCCACCTCATAGGCAAGGTGCCCGAAGTGCCGCCCGTCCGACGGCAGCCCCGTGTCGCCATCCCAGTTGTAGGTCAGCTCCACCGGGCATTCCGGCTGACCGGGGGGCGCCATGAACACCAGCGTGAATCGCCCGCCCTCGTTGTCATAGCGCCGGGTTTCCACCAGCCCCAGCAGCGCGTAAAATGCGATGGATTTCTCAAGGTCCAGCACCCGGACCATCGTGTGCAGATAGCGGATCGTCATCATTCTCTCCTCATGTTCCCGTTGATCTTGCGGTATCGCCCCCATGCCCCGCAAGATATAGTCGTCCCGACTCACACGGAAAAGGCCGCGCCCATGCCCCTCACCCCTGACCAACTGGCCGAGATCGCAGCGGCCCGCAGCACCCCGCGCCAAACCCTCCGCGCCGTAAGCGATGGGATGGAGGCGCATCTTTACCACGCGCACCCCGTTCTCGACCACGGCTTCATCCGCGTCATCGACTACATGGGCGACGACGCCGCCATCGTGCAGGCCGCCCGCGTGTCCTATGGGGCGGGGACCAAGCACGTCCAGAACGACGAAGGCCTGATCCGCTACCTGATGCGGCACTGGCATTCGACCCCGTTCGAAATGTGCGAGGTCAAACTCCACGTCAAACTGCCGGTCTTTGTCGCCCGCCAGTGGATCCGCCATCGCACCGCCAACGTCAACGAATACTCCGCCCGCTATTCGATTCTGGACCGTGAGTTCTACATCCCCGCCCCCGAACAGCTTGCCGCCCAGTCGGTGGTGAACAATCAGGGCCGGGGTGAGGTGCTGACCGGCGAAGAATCCGCCCGCGTGCTGGAAATGCTGAAATCCGACGCCAACCGCGCCTATGACCATTATGAGGCGATGCTGTCACAAGACGGCCAGCAGGGCCTTGCCCGCGAACTGGCCCGGATGAACCTGCCCGCCAACATCTATACCCAGTGGTACTGGAAGGTCGACCTGCACAACCTCTTCCACTTCCTGCGCCTGCGCGCCGACGAGCACGCGCAGTATGAGATCCGCGTCTACGCCGAGGCGATTGCGGCCTGCGTCAAGGACTGGGTGCCGTTGGCCTACGCGGCTTTCGAGGACTACCGGATGGGCGGGGTCACGCTGTCGGCCAAGGCGATTGCGGTCCTGAAACGGCGGCTGGCTGGGGAGGCGGTGACGCAGGAGACCTCCGGCATGAGCAAGGGCGAGTGGCGGGAGCTCGTGGAGGTTTGGGGGTAATTGCATAGCGCTTAAGGAAATGTAAAACATGGCTGGCGTAGGGTCGCGAGCATCCAACAAGAGAGAGCATTACATGGGCGACGAGGTCTTCAGTGCGTTGGGTGGTCGGAAATTCTCCACAATTATGGCCGATCCCCCATGGCAGTTCCAAAACAAGACGGGGAAAGTTGCGCCCGAGCACAAACGTCTTAACCGTTATTCAACGATGACGCTCGACGATATTTGCGCGATGCCAGTGTCGAACTTGGCGAAAGAGACAGCTCATCTGTATCTTTGGGTTCCAAATGCCATGCTTCCTGATGGGCTGACTGTAATGAAAAATTGGGGATTCAATTACAAATCGAATATCGTTTGGGAGAAGATTCGAAAGGACGGAGGACCTGATGGCCGAGGTGTTGGATTCTATTTTCGGAACGTAACCGAGATTTTACTTTTTGGAGTGCGGGGGAAAAATGCTCGCACGTTGCCACCGGGGCGCTCACAAGTTAATTATATCTTTGCTGCAGAGCCGGATGGAGATATCCTGAGAACGAGAAAGCGTGAACACTCAAGAAAACCAGATGAGCAGTATGAGATTATTGAAAGCTGTTCGCCTGGTGAATATTTGGAGTTGTTTGCTCGGGGTGAGCGTAAGAATTGGACAGTTTGGGGAAATCAAGCGGACGAAAGCTACAAACCAGATTGGGAAACTTATAAATATAACTCGACAGTTGTGAACGCATGATTGACGATGATGAAGTTGAATATGAGCCGCTTGAAACTGCTGATGATGTCTCAACTGGCAAGATCGCAGACAAGCACGAACTCGTGCAGGGCGTCTTTTCGGCGCCAATCCTCTCCAAATTTGAGATCTTCAGCTACCGGAATGCTGCCGGCATTCTAAAGTCCAGTTTTCCAGAGCAGTTTGAGAAGATTTGTGCCTGCCTTGAAGCCTTTTCAATAAATACCGCAATGATTAGAGAACCGGGTGGAAGCAAGGGACAAATTGCGAAGTATGTAGATACTCTCTTCTCTGATGGGTGGACTGAAACAAGAATTTCTGCTGATTTGCATGTGAAATTGCTGCACGCAAAGAAGAAGGATGAAATCATAGATCAATATACTCGCGAGGGCTATCT
>CAIXBE010000518.1 GCA_903917595.1 uncultured Rhodobacterales bacterium | reverse complement strand
TCGGACATTGCAGATGTTCCTTCGGCCGGGACTGCCCCGGCCGAAAGCTTCTGTCATTCCGCCCCGCGCGGCAAGGGCCGTGCAGGATCAGGCAGCAACCTCGCCGCCGTCAAGACGCTGGATCGCAACCACCGCCGGACGCGGCACGCCGCCTTCGGCAAAATCCGGCCACAGGGTCGAGGCATTGGCCAGCATGTCACTGTCCTCTGCCGGGTGCTGAACGCTGACGAAAAGCGTGGTGCCGTCGGGGGTAAAGCAGGGACCGGTCGCCTCGGCACCAATGGGCGAGGCGAACAGCAGCTTCGGGAGACCGCGCGCCGGGCCTTCGGTGTCGACGCCGTAGATGCCGTCGGCGATGTCAAAGTCATTGGCACCGTCGGTCGCCACGAACATCCGGCCCTTGGGGTCAAAGGTCAGGTTGTCCGGGCAGACGAACCAGCCGCTTTCCGACGTCTCGGCATGGAAGGTCGCCCCATGGACCGGGTCTTTCGGATTGCCGGCCAGCACGAACAGATCCCAAGTGTAGCTTGCAGCCGTATGGTCAGCATCTACACCCACGCCACCCGGCGGGATCATCTCGACGATGTGGCCGTAAAAGTTTTCCGGCCGGGTGTTGACGGCGTTCAGCTTGTCGGCCGTCATCTTCTTGTTCTTGGTCATGATCGCATAGACGCGTCCGGTGACCGGGTTCGTCTCCATGTCCTCGGGGCGGTCCATCGGGGTTGCGCCCAGTGCATCGGCGGCCAGACGGGTCTTCAGCAACACTTCGGCCTGATCGGCAAAGCCGTTCTCCGCCGTCAGCGGGCCGTTGCCATGCACCAGAGGCAGCCAGGTCACGGTGCCATCAGCAGCAAACTGCGCCACCGAAAGGGTGCCCGCATCCAGGATGTCCTTGCCCGAAGCCGGGTTGGCCGCGTCATAGGCGGCATCCGAAACAAAGCGGTAGACGTATTCAAAGTAATCGTCATCCCCCATGTAGACCACGACCTTGCCATCCTTGTTGACAACCACGGTCGAGGCTTCATGCGCCATCCGGCCCAAAGCGGTGCGCTTTACTGGGGTCGAGGTGGCATCATAGGGGTCGATCTCGACCACCCAGTCGAAGTGGTTGGTCTCGTTCGGTTCCTTTTCCACGTTGAAGCGGTCTTCAAAGCGGGCGCGGCCATAGTAGTCGGACCCGTCATAGCCGTACCGCTCCAGCACATCGGCGAAGGGGGTCTTGGTGATGTCGCCGCCGAACGTGTCGGACGCGCCTTCCTCGCAGGTCAGCACGGTGCCCCAAGGGGTCATGCCGCCACCGCAGTTATAGTTGGTGCCGCGCGCAGACATCCCGTCGGGTTCGGCGGTGGTCTTCATCCAGGCATGGCCAGCGACTGGGCCGGAAATGGCCATCGGGGTGTCAAGCGTGATGCGGCGGTTCATCGGGCTGTCCTGCACAACCGACCAGACACCCGCCTCACGCTTGATCTCGACGATGGAATGGCCGATCGCGGCGTTGCACAGCGCGACCTGCTCGGCGGTCATCTTCGCACCACCTTCGCCATCATCGGCCAGATCGTCGAACATCACGTTGAAGCTGACATATTCGTTGTTGACGCACAAAAGCCCGTTGTCGGAATTCTGCGAGCCACGCGGCAGCGGCAGGTAGGCGATGAAGTCGGCGTTGTAGCCAAAGCGCGCTGCCTGATCCGCCGCGGTCATGGTCTTGGCATCGAACGCCGCCTGTCCGGCCTGCATCGCGTCGCCCCATGCGGCCACGACCTCGGCCTTGTAGCCTTCGGCAACATGGTGGGTCTGGTCATAGATGCGCGTGAGTTCGGTAAAGGTCAGGCTGGACTGCACGCCCTGTGCATGGGCCTGGCCGGAAAACAGCGAGCCCACGAAACCGCCCGCAGCAACGGCAGTAAGCCCGCCCGCCGAGCCAAGCAGAAAGCCCCGGCGCGAAACGCGGTCGGCGATGATAGTGCGGATGTCCTGGCTGGAATTCATTCGATCTGACATTGCTGGTCTCCCTTGCTGGATTGCGGCAGAGTCTGGCGGGGTAGTAACGGGGGCCGGACAGGTCCGTGAAGCTTTCATGCCACTTTTGCGCAGGTCTCTTTCGTGGCTGGCGGCATGTGCACAAGAATCTGCGGCATTCCGGGATAAACACCGAAGAAATCTGCGAAGACTGGATGTCTGAGTGCCCAGAAATCAAAGCATTGCCAGGGAATCCCGGCAGACTTACGCCATATGGGATTGGCCCCCAATGGGAGAGAAGAAATGAAGATCGGTTGCCCGAAAGAAATCAAGCCGCAGGAGTTCCGCGTCGGCATGACCCCCGACGCCGCACGCGAGGCTGTGAACAACGGCCATGACGTGCTGATCGAAACCAAGGCCGGCATGGGTGCGGGCTTTTCGGATGCCGACTATGTCGCCGCTGGCGCAAAGATCGTAGACACCGCCGAAGAGGTGTTCGCCAAGGCCGACATGATCGTCAAGGTCAAGGAACCCCAGGCGATCGAGCGCAAACGTCTGCGCGAAGGTCAGGTGCTGTTCACCTACCTGCACCTGGCACCCGATCCAGAGCAGACCGCTGATCTTCTGGCCAGCGGGGCGACCTGCATCGCCTATGAAACCGTGACCGACGACCGTGGCGGCTTGCCGCTTCTGGCCCCGATGTCCGAAGTTGCGGGCCGTCTGGCGCCGCAGGTCGGTGCATGGACCCTGCAAAAGGCCAACGGCGGGCGTGGCGTCCTTCTCGGCGGCGTGCCGGGTGTGCTGCCCGCCAAGGTGCTGGTCATCGGCGGCGGTGTCGTCGGCACCCATGCGGCCAAGATCGCTGCTGGCATGGGCGCGGATGTGACCGTGATCGACCGGTCGATCAACCGTCTGCGCTATCTGGACGACGTCTTTGGCGGTCAGTTCAAGAACGCCTATGCCTCGGCTG
>CAIXBE010000517.1 GCA_903917595.1 uncultured Rhodobacterales bacterium | reverse complement strand
GGCGGCGCGGCCGGATTATGGCTGGCTGTCAGAGGAAACCCCCGACGATGCTGCGCGGCTGGACCGTGAGGCGGTGTTCATCATCGACCCGATTGATGGAACCCGCGCCTTCATCGCCGGAGAGGAAAACTTTTCACATTCACTGGCGGTGGCGCATCAGGGCCGGGTAACGGCGGCAGTGGTCTTTCTGCCTGCGCTGGACCTGATCTACACCGCTGCCGAAACCGCCCCGCCCTTGAAGGATGGCCAGCCGATTGCCGCCAGCACACGGGACCGGCTGCGGGGCGCGGATATTCTGACCACCAAGCCGAACCTTGCGCCGGAAAAATGGCCAGGCGGGGTGCCTGACATCCAGCGCAGTTTTCGCGCGTCACTGGCCTATCGGCTTTGCCTTGCGGCTGAGGGGCGGTTTGACGGGATGCTGACCCTGCGTGACAGCTGGGAATGGGACATTGCCGCCGGTAGCCTGATCGCGGAGCGCGCCGGGCTGGTGGTGACGGATCGCCGGGGCGGCCACATTGCGTTCAATAGCCCTTCTGCGCAATCCGATGGGGTGCTTGCCCTGCCCCCGGCGCTGCATGCCGAGGCG
Organism: uncultured Rhodobacterales bacterium; assembly: GCA_903917595.1. GTDB lineage: Bacteria > Pseudomonadota > Alphaproteobacteria > Rhodobacterales > Rhodobacteraceae > Tabrizicola > Tabrizicola rara. The sequence goes on along the minus strand of CAIXBE010000517.1, from coordinate 4,487 downwards.
CTGTGGCGGCTGACAGCGGACTAAGAGTCAAAGATCCTCGACCGCCAGAACGCCCTGAACCGCCTTGATCGCACCCTTGATCTGGGGGGTGACGGGGTATTCCCCCGGCAATGACACGTCAATCTCGCGCCCGGTTTCGTCGCTGACGCAAAGCCGGATTTCGGCGCGACTGCTGCCTTGGACCCGCCCAAGCAGCGAGGCAATCGAGGGGATGGCTTCGGCGCGGGCAAGGTGGATGCGGATCGCCGAGGCACCACCCCTTGCGGCAACCGTGTCGATCGGGGTTACCCCTTGCGCCAAAAGTTTCAACGTTTCGCCCTCTAGCTCGGCTTTGACGGTCAGGACCACGTTCTGGCCGGGCTCAAGAAAATCGCGCGAGGCTTCCAGAACTTCGGAGAAACAGGTGACCTCGTAAAGGCCGGTGGGATCGGAGAGCTGGACAAAGGCAAAGCGGTTGCCCCGTGCGGATTTGCGTTCCTGACGGGCAGAGACTGACCCGGCAAGCTTGGCGATATAGGGACCGCGTTCGGCCTGTGCGGTGACCTCGGTCAGGGTCTGAACCTTCTGACGACGCAGGGCCGACATGTAGTCGTCAAGCGGGTGGCCAGAGAGGTAGAAGCCCACGGCCTGATGTTCCTGCGCAAGGCGTTCGACGGGCAGCCAATCGTCGCGGAAGGGCAGGCGGGGTTCGGGGATATCGGCCCCTGCGCTGCCGAAAAGCGAGACCTGGGACGAGGCGGCAGCCTCATGAACCGCGGCGGAATAGGCGACGAGGGGATCAAGCGCTTCGAAGACGCGGGCGCGGTTCGGGTCCAGCGTGTCGAAAGCGCCGGCACGGGCCAGCATTTCAAGCGGGCGTTTGCCGACGCGTTTCAGGTCGACGCGGCGGGCGAAGTCGAAAAGGGTGGCAAAGGGGCGCTCTTCCGCCCTGACGGGTGTCATCGTTGACGCGGTGCCCAGCGATGACGCCGGTGACGGCGGATGAGCGGCCTGACGCGCGCGGACGATCAGTTGCATCGCCTCGACGCCAACGTTTTTCAGCGCGCCAAGGCCGTAGACAAGAGCACCTTCGCGGACGGTGAAGGTCGCAAGGCTGGCATTGACGCAAGGGGCCACGGTCTTCAGGCCCAGCTTGTCCACCTCGCGCTTGTAGACGGCCAGCTTGTCGGTCAGGTGGAGGTCGCAGTTCATCACGGCGGCCATGAATTCGGCGGAGTAGTTCGCCTTGAGATAGGCGGTCTGATAGCTGACCACGGCATAGGCGGCAGCGTGGGATTTGTTGAAGCCGTAGTTGGCGAATTTCTCCAGAAGGTCGAAAACCTCGCCGGCCTTCGCGGCACCGATGTTGTGGGTGGCCTTGGCACCTTCGATGAACTTGGGGCGTTCGCGGGCCATCTCCTCGGGGTTCTTCTTGCCCATCGCGCGGCGCAGAAGGTCGGCACCGCCAAGCGAATAGCCGGCCATGACCTGCGCGATCTGCATGACCTGTTCCTGGTAGACGATGATGCCTTGGGTTTCGGCAAGGATGTGGTCGATGGTCGGGTGGATCGATTCAAGGTCCTTGAGGCCGTTCTTTACCTCGCAATAGGTCGGGATGTTTTCCATCGGGCCGGGGCGATACAGGGCCACAAGGGCGACGATATCCTCGATGCAAGTTGGCTTCATCCGCCGCAGCGCGTCCATCATGCCCGAGCTTTCCACCTGGAAGACGGCGACCGTACGGGCGGCGGCGTAAAGCTCGTAACTTGGCGTGTCGTCCAGCGGGATCAGGTTGATGTCGAAGCTGATGCCTCGCAGCGCCAGCAGGTCCATCGCATTCTGGATCACGGTCAGGGTCTTCAGGCCAAGAAAGTCGAACTTTACCAGACCGGCGGTTTCGACCCATTTCATGTTGAACTGGGTCGCGGGCATGTTCGACCTTGGGTCGCGGTATAGCGGCACCAGTTGGTCCAGAGGGCGGTCACCGATCACGACGCCCGCTGCATGGGTCGAGGCGTTGCGGTAAAGGCCCTCGATTTCCTTGGCATAGTTCAGCAGGCGACCGACCACCTCTTCCTTCGCGGCCTCGCGCAGGCGGGGTTCGTCGGCCAGCGCCTTGGTGATCGAGACCGGCTTTACCCCTTCAACTGGAATCATTTTCGACAGGCGGTCGACCTGCATGTAGGACATTTGCAGCACGCGCCCCACGTCGCGGACGGCGGCCTTTGAAAGCAAGGCGCCAAAGGTGATGATCTGCGCCACCCGGTCGCGGCCGTATTTCTGCTGGACGTAGGTGATCACCTCTTCCCGACGGTCCATGCAGAAGTCGATGTCAAAGTCGGGCATCGAAACCCGTTCGGGGTTCAGAAAGCGTTCGAACAGCAGGGCATAGCGCAGGGGGTCAAGGTCGGTGATCGTCAGCGCATAGGCGACAAGGCTGCCCGCGCCCGAACCACGACCGGGACCGACAGGAATGCCCTGATCCTTGGCCCATTTGATGAAGTCGGCCACGATCAGGAAATAGCCGGGAAAGCCCATCTTTTCGATGATGCCAAGTTCGAAATCCAGTCGGGCCTGATATTCTTCGGGTGTGGCGGAATGGGGGATCACCTTCAGCCGGGCCTGCAGGCCCTCGTTGGCCTGACGGCGCAGTTCGTTCACCTCGTCATCGGCGAATTTCGGCAGGATCGGCGCGTGCTTTTGCACCGCAAAGGCGCAGCGTTTCGCGATCTCCACCGTGTTTTCCAGCGCCTCGGGAAGGTCGGCGAACAGCGCGCACATCTCGGATTCGGACTTGAAATAGTGCTGCGGGGTCAGGCGGCGGCGGGGCTGCTGCTGGTCGACATAGGCCCCTTCGGCGATGCAGATCAGCGCGTCGTGCGCCAGATACATCTCGGTCTTGGGGAAATAGACGTCGTTGGTGGCGACGATGGGCAGGCCCATGTCATAGGCAAGGTCGATGGCCCCGCGTTCGGCGAGCGCCTCGATTTCGGAAAGCGCGCCGCCGGGGCCGGGGTGGCGTTGCAGTTCGACATACAGGCGGTTCGGGTAGATCGCGGTAAGCCGTTCCAGAATCGCGCGGGCCTTGGTCTGCTGACCGGCGGCGTGAAAGCGGCCAAGCGGGCCTTCGGGGCCACCGGTCAGGCAGATCAGGCCGTCGGCATGCTGGGCCAGTTCGTCCAGCGTCACCTGCGGCAGGTTGGCTGACCCCGTCATCGCGCCGTCGATGTAAAGATGCGTGTTCAGCCGCATCAGGTTCATGTAGCCCGCCCGGCTTTGGGCAAGCAGCACCACCGGGGCTGGCAGGCGCGGCTTTTCGCCCGGTTGCGCCGGGTCGTGGGCGACACTGATCTGACAGCCGACAATGGGTTGCAGGCCCGCGCCCACGGCGGTGACCGAAAACTCCAGCGCGGCAAACATGTTGTTGGTGTCGGTCACGGCAACGGCGGGCATGGATGCCGCCTTGCACAGATCGACAAGCTTCTTCACCGGCACCGCGCCCTCCAAGAGCGAGTGTTCGGTATGGGTCCGCAGGTGGACGTATCTGGGGGAGGAGCCGGGCATGGGGAACCCTAGCGCGGTGTGCCGGGGTGGGAAAGGGCGGGTTTAGGGCTTTTGGAAATCCTCGACGAAGAGGCCCATCCAGGTGCCTCTGCCGGCGAAGATGACAGGCATTCCGGGATCAAACTCGTCATAAAACTCCGGCGGCACACCGCAAAGTTGCGCCGGGAACGGTGTTTCGAGAAACTCAATCTTCCGGCGGCACCCGCTTCTGTATTTCCACCTTTCTGGATCGTTTTCCATTCCAGATATCACAAACTGATGCTCGACCCGGTCCCCAAAGGCGAGTGCGACCAAGCCAGGTATTCCGCGGTTCAAAAGATCGGCAGTTGGGAAGTAACCCGCAAGGAGCGAAACGATCAGGATGCCAGCCACGACGAAGTCATTCCTCGACTTTCCGGTTTGATGCTTTTGGACTCGCATGCCGATGAAAACGAGAACGAAGAAGGTCAACGCCACAGTCGCCCCAAGGATCGTGGCGAAAGGCTCGATTGCTTCAAGCCAAACATGCGATGGAAGATAGTTCTTGTGGAAAAGGAGCATCAGGGAAACGCCAAGAAGCCAAGGAATGCATATCACAGCAAGAACAAACAGAAACCACCGGGGCGGTTTTCCGTTCCATATTCCCACATCGAAGGCGTCTTCGTGTTTTGAGGGTTCGGTCGTTCCGAAGCTGTCGTCGCTCATCGTGGCTTTCTCTCGCCAATTAGGCTGGGGTTGAGCCAAGTCTTGAAAACTTCGATGCAATGCATGCCACAATGTTACCCGTCCCAGTCGCGACTGCAAAGCCCCTTCGGGCCCGCCCTAGTCGGCAAACGAGATCAGCGCGCCGACCCCCAGGACCGAGGCAAGGCCCAGCAGCGCGCCGGTGTCCGTGTAGTCGGGTTTCAGGATCATGACTCCGACGACTGCAACGCGTAGAGCAAGGTCGAACTTGGCCAGCCGGG
>CAIXBE010000516.1 GCA_903917595.1 uncultured Rhodobacterales bacterium | reverse complement strand
TCATGACCGGCGAGGTCTTCTTGCGGTTCCGGCCGCGGCGTCCGGAGGATGGCTTGGCGGTGCCGCTGCAGATCCAGATGCTGCCGTCAGAAATGCTGCCCCTCGGTCACAATGCCGTCGATGCCAACGGCAATATGGTCCGCCAGGGCATCGAGTTTGACCGGATCGGCCGTCGTGCCGCCTATCACTTCTTGCGCCGCCATCCCGGCGACAGCACGGATCCTGGGCTTTCAGGCGAAACGGTCCGGGTTCCGGCCTCTGAGGTTTTGCACATCATCGACCCGGTAGAGGCCGGCCAGCTGCGAGGCGTATCGCGCTTTGCCCCGGCCATCGTGAAGTTGTTCCTGCTGGATCAGTACGATGATGCAGAGCTGGACCGGAAGAAAGTGGCGGCGATGTACGCGATGTTCGTGACCTCGCCCGCCCCGGACAATCCGCTTGCGCCGCCTGATGAGGAATATGAGGTTGCCCCGGGCCAGGTGGTGCGGCTCGATCCGGGTGAGGACGTAACCGTCAGCGCCCCCGCCGACTCCGGAGCAACCTATGAGCCGTTCCAGTACCGGACCCTGCTGCAAATCTCGGCCGCACTGGGCATCCCCTACGGTTACCTGACCAATGATGGTGCCAAGGGAAACTTCTCGAACTCGCGCCTCTCGCTGATCGAGTTTCGCCGCAGGGTGTCGGCCTGGCAGCATTCGGTGATGGTGTTCCAGATGTGCCGCCCGGTCTGGGCTCGGTTCATGGACACTGCGGTTTTGGCGGGGACGTTGCGCCTTCCGGGCTATGACCGCCGCCGCGCCGAATATCTCGCCTGTAACTGGCTGCCGACCAAATGGGATTGGGTCGACCCGTTGAAAGACGCCAATGCCGAGATTGCTCAGATCGAAGCGGGCCTGAAATCCCGCACCCAAGCCATCGCCGAGCGCGGCTACGACGCCGAGCAGGTAGATACAGAAATTGCCCGCGAACGCGAAAGAGAAAAGCGGCTCGGCTTGGACTTTCGCCGCCCGGGCTCGCCCGCACAGGGGCCGGGAGACGCAAATGCCGCCTACCAAAACCCGGCCGATCCAAACCAGAACCCGCCGCAAGACCCTGCACAGCAGGAGGGAAGCTGATGTTCCATGCCCAGATCGCCCAGCGCGCATTCAACACACCGCTGCTGGTCGAACCTTCAAAGGCGATGGCGTTCCTCTCCGGCCTTGGGCCCCGCATCACGGGACGGCAATTGAAGGTGGCAGGCCAGGAAATGCCGCCTGAAGCTGTAGCCCAAGCGGCGCTACCCGCCCGTGCGGGGATCCTGATCAATGGTGTCGCCGAACAATATCAGCAGGATGGCCGGACGCCGTTCGCAATGGCCGATGGCGTCGCAGTGATCGAGGTATCGGGTGTGCTGGTGCATCGCGGGGCGTGGATCGGGCAATCGTCTGGGCAAACGTCCTATGAAGGCATCGCTGCACAGATTGCCGCTGCCGCTTCGAACCCCGCCGTGCGTGGCATCTCGCTGGAGATCGACAGCTTCGGCGGCGAAGTCGCTGGGGTGTTTGATTTGGCCGATGCCATTCGGGCGGCTAGGGGCGCAAAACCAGTCTGGGCCTTCGTGGCCGAACACGCCTTTTCTGCGGGCTATGCGCTGGCATCCCAAGCCGACCGGATCATTCTGCCGCGCACCGGTGCAATCGGCAGCATCGGTGTCGTCGTCATGCATGCCGATCTGAGCGGCCAGTTGTCGGATGCAGGTGTGACCGTCACGCTGATCCATTCCGGCGCGCACAAAGTCGACGGCAATCCTTATTTGCCGCTGCCCGATCCGGTGCGAGCGCGCATCCAGGCGGAAATCGACAGCATCCGAACGCTCTTTGCCCAGACCGTCGCCGCCGGTCGCGGCCGTCGCCTGTCTGCTGAAGCCGCGCTAGCCACCGAAGCCGAGTGTTATCGTGGCGCGGAGGCCGTGGCGGCCGGGCTGGCCGATGAAGTGTCCGACCCGGCTTCGGCCTTTACCGCCTT
>CAIXBE010000515.1 GCA_903917595.1 uncultured Rhodobacterales bacterium | reverse complement strand
GCTTCCGGCGAAGATTGGCGATCCGACCGCGAGTGGCCCGGGGTGTTTGAATTGCATAAAGGTCAAGCCCTGCATTGACCCGCAGTTCGCTATTGGCAAGATCCCCGATTGCAGCAAGGTTCGAGATGCGATTGTTTTTGGATTCGGAACGTTTCGGAAGGAATTTCGGAACTGTTTGGACTGCTTCAGGACGCAGGTGACGCTCATCTGGCAGGTTTGTCTGGTCAACCAAATCCAGAGGAACAGACCATGACAGACCTTCCCATCAGCCAGTCGCAGTCAGTCAACAGCGCGGAAAAGATTGCCGCGGCTCTCGCACGGTTGATCGCCCTGTTTCAGATTGCTTGCGGCGCTGTGGCGCAAGCCGCCGCGCGGAACGCCCAACGCCGGGCCATGCGCCGCGCGCCCGAGGAAATTCTGGCAGCCCAGGCCCGCCGCGAAGAGGCGCGCCGGGCGGTTGATCGGCTTTTGCAGCGGCGCTGATCACTCGGGTATGCCGATGCCGCGCAGGTAAGCCATCTGCCTTCGCAGTTTATCGGGCGCCTTGAACGGCGAATTGCGGACTGTCGCCGTGATTGTCATGCCCGGCTCTCGGGCCAAGAGCTTCAGTCCCAGGCGCTTCGCCTCTTCGGTCCGCCCCAGTTCCCAATAGCCCCAGGCAAGGCCAACCAGACTGGCGGTATAGTTGGGGGCTTCGGCAAGTGCCTGCTCCAACGCAGCCACCCCGTCTTCAAGCCTCCCCGCATGCAACAGCGTGGCCCCCAGCCCACTGCGCTCCTGCCCGATGATCGGGTCCAGCGGATTGATCCGGATTGCGCGGGTGAAATGATCGATGGCCTGTTCGGTGTCGCCGAGATAGCTGTGCGCCCAGCCCAAGGCATTCAGCACATGGCTAGAATTCGGATTCAACGCATAGGCTTGTTGGATGACAAGCAGACCGCGCATCTGGTGCTGCTGATCAAGAAAGGCGATCGTCAAGCCGGCGAAGGCAAGGGCCATCGCATCATTTCGGTGGTCGGCCACCACTTCCTCGGCCAATGGCAGACATTCTGCAGCCTCTGCAAGGCTTAGCCAGCGTTCCGAGCGCGCTATCGTCGTCAGTTCACAGATCAGCGCCTTGGCATGGGTGTATCCGGGGTCAAGCGCCAGCGCGCGTTCCAAAAGCGTCCGTGCCGCGACAAAGCTGGCAAAATCCGGCAGACGATGCGTCAGTGGCAGCGCCTGAAGGCAAAGATCATAGGCGCTGAGGTCGCTTGTGGGTTTGGCGCTGGCACGTCGCGCTTCGGCAAGGATCACGTTCGGCTCTATGGCCGCGGCGACCTGTTCGGTGACCGCGTCCTGCAATTCGAAAATCTCGGCCAGCGTCCCGGCAAAGCGGTTTGACCAGATCATGTGGCCTGTTTCCGCCTCGATCAGTTGGGTGTTGATCCGCAGCCGGTCGCCCGCCTGCTGGATGCTGCCTTCAAGGATGTAGCGCACGCCAAGTTGCTGACCGACCTCGGCCAGATCGACCGAGCGGCCTTTCAAGGTGAAGGTCGAGGACGCGGCAATCACGAAAAAGACCGGTATCCGCGACAGCGCAGCGATCAGATCGACCACGATCCCGTCCACCAGATACTCCTTGCCCGCATCGCCCGTCAGATTGGCAAAGGGCAAGACTGCAAGCGACGGCTTGTCCGGCAGCGGCAGGGCCTTAGGCGGATCGGCCGGGGCTTTGGCGGAAAGGGTCAACTGGTACCCCACCCCCGGCACCGTCGCGATGGCCCGCGCGCCGATCAGCTTGCGCAAGCTGGCGATCTGGACGGTCAGGTTGCTTTCCTCGACATTCAGATCGGCCCAGACATGTTCCAGAAGCTCCGCCTTGGTCACCACCCGGCCCGCATGCGCATGCAGGTAAGCCAGCACGTCAAAAGCCCGCGCGCCGATCTGCCGGGCCTCGCCGTCGATCTGAACCGCGCGTTCGGCGGGCAGGATGACGACCGTCGGTGCAGAGTCGCGGGTCATTCCGGCACTCCAACCGCACGCAGGGCATCTTCGATATCCTGACGCCATGCTGGCATCGTATCAGGCGCGTCTTGCAGGTAACCCGAGACCGACAGACCGGGCGCCGAGGCGCGCAAAGCTTCGCCATGGCGGATGGCTTCGGCGATGCGACCCGTCTTCCAACAGGTGACCACCAGCCCCAGACGGGCGGGAAACAAGCCCGGCTCCTCTGCCAGAGCGCGTTCCAGCATTGGGATCGCCGCCTCGTAGTCGCCGCGCAGGTGCATCAGATGGGCAAGACCGGACCGCGCCGCGGCGATGTTGGGATCAATCGGGTTCAGGCGCATGGCCCGAAGCAGATGCTCTTCGGCGATGGCGATCTCGCCTATATAACGATGCACCCAGCCCGACATCGTCAGCACCAAGAAGGAATTCGGGTTGAGCGCCACCGCGCGGCGCAACGCACTGACCCCGCGCTGCTGCTGACCGCCGAAGTAGGCAATGGCAAAGCCTGCGTCGGCCAGCGCCTGCGGATCGGCGATCCGGTCGTCCGAAAGGATGTCCTCGGCCAGTGGCAGGCAGGACCGGGCTTCAGCAAAGGTGATGGCGCGAATCCCGAGGGCGCTGGTATGCAATCCGCAAAGCAAGCCCTTAGCATGAACATAGTGCGGATCGAGGTCGAGCGCCCGGTGCAACAGATCGCGCGCCTTGAAAAACGCCGCAGCGTCATGCACGCGGATTGCGGTCGGGGTGGCCCGCAGACACAGGTCATAGGCGGTCAGGCTGGTCGTGGGCTTTCTGTCGGCGCGGAGCGCCTCGGCGGTCAGAACGCTGGGCTCGATGGCCGAGGCGGTGGCCGCGACGACAGAGTCCTGCAACTCGAAGATCTCGGCCAGCGGGCCGGTAAAGCGCTGGCTCCAGATCAGATGCCCGGTCTCTGCCTCGACCAGCTGGACATTGATCCGCAGACTGTCGCCCGCCTGCTGAATGCCGCCCTCGACAATGTAACGCACACCCAGTTGCCGCCCGACATCCGCCAGATCGATGGCTTTCCCCTTGAGCGTGAAGGTAGAACTGGCGGCGATGACAAAGAAGGCCCGGATGCAGGATAGCGCCGAGATGAGGTCGCTGACGATCCCGTCGACCAGATAATCCTTGCCCGCATCGCCCGTCAGGTTGGCAAACGGCAGCACGGCAAGCGAGGGTTTGTCCGGCAGGGGCAGCGCTTTCGGCGGATCGGCCGGGGCCTTGGCGGACAGCGTTAACTGATAGCCCAACCCAGGCACCGTCGCGATGGCCCGCGCCCCGATCAGCTTGCGCAAGCTGGCGATCTGGACGGTAAGGTTGCTTTCCTCGACATTCAGATCGGCCCAGACGTTTTCCAGCAGTTCCGCCTTGGTCACCACCCGGCCGGAGTGCGCATCAAGATAGGCCAGCACGTCAAAGGCCCGCGCGCCGATCACCTGATCCGATCCGTCAACCTTCAGCCTGCGCACATCCCGCAGAAGCTCGATATTGGGTTGAACGGGATCGGTCATCGGAAATTCCAGGACATGGATATCAGACGGACGATAGAGGCCCATGGGCTGCAAGCCAAATTCTATTGTGACAGCGAGAGTCATTGCCCACCGCAGAAGACTTTCGATCACCTGACGGGCCAAGCGACCAAGGCCAGCGCTGGCCTTTGGTCCCCTTTGCCCTGCGCCCTATCTGACTGTAATCAATCGTGCCCAATCGACCCGTGTCCGGCAGGTCTTGAAGTGGTCTATTCGGCACGACCCATTTGTGCGCAGCGGCACACAGCACAAAAAGGTATGCAAAGGGGAAAGGGTGAGAGGCTGGACAACGACCCAAGTGGGGCTCGTTACGGCTGCTTCCTTCCGGACCTGACCGGGTTGGCGAGGCACCTGCCCGCGCCAACCTCTCGCCCGTGGATATAGGACAAGCTTGCCGCCGCTGCAAGAGTGGCACCGCCCCGGCGACTAAGTCTTGGCCTCAAGCGCAATCGTGGTCTAGGCTGTCGACCTGATAGGGGGAGAGCTTCATGTCACGCATCATCCGTATCGACTGGCCCGACCACGGCACCCCGGACCTGCCACCCGGTCTGTCGCTGGCCGAATGCACGGCGCGGCTGAAGGCCTTGCGCAAGGCAGCGACGAGGCGGGGTTTCGATGTCACGGTGGTCTACGGTGACCGCGAACATGCGGCGAACCTGCACTGGCTGACCGGCTTTGATCCGCGCTTTGAAGAGGCGGTGCTGATCGTGTTGCCGGACGACGCGCTGCTGCTGGCGGGGAACGAATGCCTTGCCTACACGGCCATATCTCCCCTTGTGCAAGCGGGACTGGTGCGCACCGGGCTTTGCGCCAGCCTGTCCCTGCCATCGCAACCCCGGGGAGGGCGGCGGCTGGCCGACTGGCTGGAGGGCATGATCCGCGCCTCTGACAAGGTCGCGGCAATCGGCTGGAAATGGTTTGATGCCGATGAGGTCGATGATCCCGCCACCGCGCTGGACCTGCCGGCCTTTCTGGCCGACCCGCTGCGGCGGTTGGCCGGACGGGTGGAAAACGCCACGGATCTGATGATGCACCCCGCCCATGGCCTGCGCGCCCGGGTCGACGCCACCGAGATCGCCCGGCTGGAGTTCGCCAATCACATGGCGGCGGCGGCGCTGCGGCGGATGATGTTTGCGCTCAAGGAAGGGCAGACCGATTTCCAGGCCTATGAGGCCGCACGCGTGGGCGGC
>CAIXBE010000514.1 GCA_903917595.1 uncultured Rhodobacterales bacterium | reverse complement strand
GTCTACCGGATCAACACGCGGCTTAGGAATGTGACCCTCGTTGAGCTTGGTGAAGGCGAGAAGATCCAGTCGATTGCCATCGGCGATCTGGAAAGCTTCAAGATCGACAAGTTGGAGCGGGCGAATCTTTTCATCATCAAGCCGGTCGTCGCTGGGGCCACGACCAACCTGACGGTCGAGACGCAGCGCAACATCTACTTTTTGCAGGTGACAGAAGGTGGTCGTGGTGAGCCGAACTATTCGGTGAAGTTCACCGTGCCTGGCAGCACGCGTGCTGCCACCACCGGCAGCGATATCCCTGCCTCCCTGCCCATGAGCTACAAGATCATGAAGAAGGGCCGCGCCCTGCCCGGCTTTGCGCCTGTCTCAATCTCGGATGACGGCCGCAAGACCACCTTTGTCATCCCACAGGGCGCACCGATGCCGACGATTTTCCGGGCCGATGCCAAGGGGCAAGAATACTCGGTCAATTCTTCCGTCCGCGGGACCACCATCACGGTCAGCACCCGCTCTGAGCGTTGGGTGCTGCGCTATGGCGAAGAATACGTCTGCATCACCGCCGAGCCGGGGGTCAGCCAATGACCGAAGAGACCCAAGCCGAAAAACTCACTGCCCGCATGGAGCGCATGAAACCCGCCGCGGCCCCGAAGCGCCGCAGAGGCGTAAACCCCTACGCGCTTTCCGCCGTCACGGCCGTGGCTGGAGTTGGCGTCGGGGCTTGGCTGGTTTTGGCCGCACCCGACGCCCCTGCCCCGGCACCCGCGATCGAGACGGCTTCGGTCAGCGATTTCCAGGGCGATGGTACCGGAACCGATGGGTTCAGCATCTCGCGGCCCAAGCCGCAGATTGTCCCGGCAGCTCCGGACACCTCTGAGGCAGAACGGTTGCAGGCCGAGATCGCGGCGCTGAACGCCCAGATCGCCGATCTGAAAGCCAATCCCGTGACCGTCGCCGACGAAGCAGCACTGGCAGATCTGAAAGCGCAAGTCGCAGCCCTTGATGCCGATGCAAAGGCCCGCGCGGCGGCGCTCTCCGATCTTGAGCGTGAGAACATCCGGCTGCAGACCGAGCTCGAGACCAAGGCGCTGATCGATGGTGACCCGGAAGCCGAAGCGGCGCGCGCCCGGGAAGAAGAGCTGGCCCGCCGCAGGCAGGAAGCAGAAATGCTGAACGAGGCGCAGATCCATTCCGATATGGTGGCGTTGCGCTCCAGCATGGATATGGGCGGCGCAGATGCGGGCGGTGCGCCTGGACCCGGTGCCCCTGCCCCGGGTGCGCCCGGGCAAGCGGCAACCGGCGATGATGCGTTTCACAGGGCCGGGGCCAAGGCGGCGGAAGTCCGGCAGGCGGAGGTCATTGCCGATCCCGCCCATACCGTGATGCAGGGCACCTTGATTGAGGCCGCCCTTGAGACCGCGATCAGCACCGATCTTGCCGGCAATGTTTCGGCCCTCGTCAGCCATGATGTCTGGTCGTTCGATATGTCGCGCGTGTTGATCCCGCGCGGCTCGCGGCTGTTCGGGCGCTACGATTCCGAGGTTGATGCCGGTCAGCGGCGGGTGCTGATCGCCTGGGACCGGCTGGTTACAACGGACGGTCAATCGGTCACCCTTGCCGCCTACGGCACCGACCGGATCGGGCGCTCGGGTCTGCCCGGCACGGTCAGAAACCATTTCCTTCAGCGTTTTGGCACCGCCGCTCTGATTTCCCTGATCGGTGCCGTTCCAACGCTGGCAGCCGACAAATACGCGGCTAATGAGGTGGCCTCAGACACCGCCGAAAACGTCGGCACCGATCTTGGTGAGGCGGTCAACACCGTGATGGCGGACTATCTCAGCATCCCGCCCACGATCAGCGTCAACCAAGGCGCGGTCGTGATGATCCGCGTCGATGCGGATCTGGCGTTTTACTGATGAGCTATCTCGACACTTATCTCGGACAGCTCGACGCCGCCCTGTCCGATCCGTCCGTCATGGAACTGGCGATCAATGCCGATGGATCGATCTGGCTGGAGCGCGCGGGGCAGATTCACATGACCCCAAGCGGCCTTGCCGCCCTGCCCGCCAGGGCGGTGCGCGACTTGGCCTCCCAGATTGCCAATTCGACCTCGAACACTTTCACGGAAACTGCGCCTCTGGTCTCGGCAGCGGTGCGGTATCGGGATCTGATGCTGCGCTGTCAGGTAGTGGGCACCCCCGCTGTCTCTGGCGGCACGGTGATTGGCATCCGGGTGTTTCGCTCCCGGCAGGGGGACGTGAAGCGGACGGCCAAATCCTTCAGCCTCCTGAGAGGACAGGAAAACTCCCTGGAAGAGGAGCGCCGCGCGATGGTGGCAGAGATCCGCGCTGGATCGGAAGGAGCGGATGTTGAGGCCTTCTTGGGAAAGCTGGTGTCCGAGCGGCTCAACGTCATCGTCTCAGGCGGCACCTCGACCGGCAAAACCGAACTGGGCCGCAAGCTTCTGGAAATGGTCGCCTCCGACGAGCGGATCGTCACGATTGAGGATTCCCTCGAGCTCCTGCCCGGTCAGCCCAATACGGTCAGTCTCATCGCGCAGCGCGAGGAGGGTTCACCCCGCTCGGCCGACAAGCTCTTGCAGGCCACTCTGCGCCTGCGACCAGACCGGATCATCCTGGGCGAATTGCGCGGGGCCGAGGCCGCGACGTTTCTGGATGCGATCAACACCGGGCATTCGGGCTCCTTCACTACGCTGCACGCCCATTCGGCCCGCAAGGCCATGGACCGGCTGGCGCTTCTGGTGATGGCGCAGGGCACCAAGCTCAGTTTTGGCGAGGTCATCCGATACCTTCAGACCTCGATCGACGTGATCCTGCAGATGGGCCGCATCGGCGATCAGCGCGGGATCATGGAAATGTATTTCCCCGGCCTCGACGACTGACGTCAGCGTCGCACCCGCCTCCCCTTCCCCATTTCCGGCTCTTTTGCCCGCAGGTAACCCATGGAAAACGACATCAATGCAGGCTTGGCGCGGCCCGAAACAGAACGCAATGAAACCGAGCGTCCGGCCACCGAGCGACCCAAGGAATATTTCTCGGTCCGGCTGACCCTTTCAGGCGCGGCGCAAGAATTCGAAGACCCCCGCAAGGCAGGCGAGGCGTTCTTCCGCGCCGATCCTGCCGAGCGGCCCTCGGTCGCGCACATCGACGGCAACACCGCCCGGACCATGGCGCGCACAGAGATCCATGGCACCCACGAAAGCGGCGAGACGCGGTATTTCAAAAGCCTGCCGGACTCGCATGCCCCGGATGCCGAGTTCCGAGCCGGGTTTCTGAATGCGATGGAGGCCTCGCTAACTGAGCGTTTGGGTAAGGTCGAGTGGGGCAAGGATGGTCCTGCCGTAACTGAGCGGTTCGATACCAGGTTGAGGGATGATCTCGAGGCCTTCGCCCGCCGCGCGCCGGAAAAGGTGGCGACGCTTTGGGCTGACCATAGTGATGCGGTCCCGCCCGGGCCGGAATTGCGCGCGGCGGTGCAATCCCGGGAAGAAATCGCGGATCGCGAAGTGGCAGCCTACCAAGACGCTCTCGCTGAGAAACCACCAATCATCGCTACGGGTGCCTGGGTCACGACCGATGGAAATGTCGAGCTGCGGCCCGTGGCAGTTGCAACCGACCGGGGCGTTCACGCAG
>CAIXBE010000513.1 GCA_903917595.1 uncultured Rhodobacterales bacterium | reverse complement strand
GGTCATGACATTGCCGCGCAGGTCGACCGCGATGGCGTCCGGGCTGTCCATGCCGCATTTCTGACCCAGGGCCTCGATGGGGCGCTGGCGCTGGATGGAGGCGTAGAATTCATCGATACGCTCGCCGAGGCCGAAGGCGTTGGGATCTTCGACCAGGGCTTCGAAGATGGATCGGGTGAGGCTATTCAGCTCGACAGGTTCAAAGCGCCCGGTCCCGATGGCGGTTGCAGCGTCATAGACATTCACTACGCCCTCAAGGCCTACGAAGATATCCGGCCCGACCTTTTCGGCAAACCAGGCCCTGAGGGCCTTCAGATCGTGATTTTGGCGCGTCAGCACCGCGTTGAAGCCGGTCTTTTCCGGACGCTCAGCCAGCAGTGCGTCAATCCAAGCCCGCTTTTGTGGATCGTCGAAGGGATCGGGGCCCCGCAGATGCTGCCCGGGCCCGTCATGCGAGATCGTAATCGCGATGTCATGGGCTACGATGAAGTCGATCTTTTCGCGGGAGAGAAGCGAGCCGTTGGTCACGATAGAGAAGCGCGCAGCCGGGAAGCGCTCTGCCAGTGCGGGGATCAAGAGCTTGATCTTGGCCCAGTAAAGGAAGGGCTCACCACCCCAAAGCTCGATCTTTTCGGGGGCTTGCGCGATCCAGCCGTCCAGCTGGGTCAGGAAGTGCTCGACATCCGCCAGCTTCGAGACGGTGGCATCTGCGATCTGGAAGGCCTGACTGCAATAGGTGCAGGCGTAGTTGCACGATAGGCCCAACTGGATCTTCAAGATGCGCGGCGCGCGGGATTTGCCCAGCGGCTTGTCTTTGGCCACGCGCGGTACGGGCGCGAAGATGCCCGGATCCACAGTCAAGGGCAGCCCCTCGCAATCGGAGGTATGCGGGTTGTAGCGGGCGTGATGGCGGCTGCCATCCCGCGCTTCGAGCGTCAGATCGAACCACATCAGTCAAAAAGCCTTTCTTCAATCGCCACAGGCAAGTTGACGCGGAAGTTCGCGACCACCTGCACATGCGGGGTGCTCCCCTCGTAGGGGTGCTGGTTGTGGGGTATATGGGAGGGAAAGAAGACCGAGAGCCCGGGGCGCGGATTGACCGAGAAGCCGTGGCGCACCTCAAATGGCAATCGACCCTCGTCAAAGTAGCGCGAGGGATCTTCGATCACAAAGCGCGGGTTACCGACAGAATTCACGGGCTGGCCTGCACCGCCACCTGTCAGGAAGTGCACGCAGGTCAGATCCCCCTCGCGGCTGTCTTTGTGGGTGGAGATGAAGCCGCCGGGCGCGATCACCAAGGCGCGGTTTTCGCAAAGGTGGGGATCGAGGTAGCGCGCCCAGGGGCCGAGGACGGCTCTGGCGCAGGTGAAGAGATGGGCTTTTAGGGCTTGGCCTACGTCGCTCTTGTCCAGAATGCCGCGCACACGGCGCTTGGCAGCACTTTCGATGGCGGCAGTGTCGTGGCCTTGGGTGGCGGCGATGGCGTCGTCCGCCAACTGCCTGTTCACCGCCCAATCCACCGGCGTCTCGAAGAAGGTGACCCGCGTTGGCCAGAGGTCTATGCCCGTGCTGCGAACCTCCATCCTCAGCACCGGCAATTGCAATTACAGTTGCAGTTGAAGCTGCGCCGAACCGCTGCAACCGAGACTGTACCAGATGATCCGCCGCCGGTTAAGCTTTCGACATAGCAGTTTTGCACGCAATTGCAGTTGAAAGTGTTACCAAGCTTGTTTGTCAGGAACACGCCGCCCGAAGGCGAGGTATTTTCGATAGAGACGGCACTGACCCCAGCGGCTGGCTGATTGGTGATCCGCGACCAATCCACAAAGCCTGTGTCATCAATCACGATTGTCGTTCCGACCTTATAGGCCATGGCTGCCTCCTTGCGCCTGAT
>CAIXBE010000512.1 GCA_903917595.1 uncultured Rhodobacterales bacterium | reverse complement strand
GATTTCCGACAGACCGACCCAAGCGCCTTCAGCACCCGAGGCCGCGTCCAGCGGATAGTGCACCGCACCCCAGGTTGCGTCCGTCGTGTTGTAGGCCAGCAGCTTGGTCATCCCGGCCGCATCATCCTGCCATTCGCGCTGGACCGCCAGCCAGAGGGTATCGCCAACCATGGTGATGCCTTCAAGGCCAAAGCGAACCTCATGGTCCAGCAACACTTCCGGCAGGGCGATTTCCTGGTCGATCTTGCCTTCCGCGTCGACGTGAAGGATCGCATGCGGCACCAGACGGTCGCTGCGACCTTCGGAAGCCAGCCAGAAACCACCTGCGCCATCGACTGCGATGCCTTCAAGGTCCAGCTTCTGCGCGGCGTCCTTGCCACGGGTCACCACCATCGCGCCGGTGATCTTTGCCGGGGTCTGGGTCGTGTCGATGGTGTAGATCGTCGGGGCTGCCGACAGGACCGAGTCGCTGACCGCATAGACCGTGCCAGCTTCGCCCGATGCAAGACCGGACAGCGCCGCCCAGCCGATCAGCGGATCGCTGCCTTCCGATGTGATCATCGGATAGGCCGCGACACCCTCAGTGCGGGCGAATACCATGACATGCGCCGGGGACAGGCCATCGGCGCGCAGGTCAACCTCGTTCGCGGTGGCAAAAAGGTTCCGCGACGGGATCGCGATCAGACCTTCGGGGCTGACACCCGACGGCAGGATCTGCTTCAGCACGGGGTTGGCCGGATCGGTCAGGTCATAGACCCCAACCAGCGAGGCACGTTCCGAGGCCACGAACAGATGCGGCACGCCGTCGAAGGTGGCGACTTCCACCGATTCCAATTCGACGCCCTTCTTGTTGCGGTGGTCGGGGTAGTGCCCCAGCGCCGCAATCGCGCGTTCCAGACTAGAGCCGCTTTCAAACACCACCGACCCGTCGCGCTTAAAGATGGTAAAGCTGCGCGAGCCGCCCTCATAGTCGCCCTCGTTGGCCACCACGAAATGGTCGGCGTCAATCCACTTGACCGCGTCGGGTTCCCGCAGAACGCCCGCCGCATCAGCGGTAAAGTCCATGCGGCCGTCTTTCTTGGTGTCGATGCCGGTCAGGTCCACGCTGCCTGCACTGAAATGGCTGGCCACCAACCCATCCGCACCAATCAGCACGATGTGGTTGTTTTCCTGCAGAGTCACGACGATCTCGCCCGCGTCGTTGATCGCCACGAACTCCGGTTCCGGGTCATCGCCGGCAACTTCGGCCAGGCCGGTCATCTCGATCTTCAGCATCGCGGCGCAGTCGACCGCGCCATCCTTGATCGGCAACTTGACCACATAGCCCGCAGGCATCTGCGGCAGCGCGCCATCGTTCAGTTCCTCATCACGCTCGTTTTCCACAGCAATTGCCAGGAACGACCCGTCCTTGGCCCGCGCCACCGAATCCGGCTGCCCGCCAATGTCGCATTCGGCCACAACAGCCTTGGTTGCCGGATCGACGGTGACGACCTTGCCCGAAGGTGCCGCCAGGCTTTCGCTGGTGTTCACACCCGCAAAGATCATCGCGCCGACGAACACCGCCGTCGTCGGCTCGCCGCCAACGTCGATGTTGCCCAGCGGCTTTGGTGCTGCCGGATCGGTGATATCCACCAGCCCGACCACGCCCAGGGGGCTGTCGGTATAGACCAGCACCATCCCGTCTTCTGACGCACTGATGATCTCGGCGCTGGTCTCGCGCGCCAGATCCTCGCCCTCGGCCATGTTGGCTGGGGTCGGGAACGAGGCGACACGGTTGAACACCATCTCGGCGCTTGCGGGCAGCGCGGTGGCCAGTGCGATGGCCGAGGTCAGGCAAAGTTTGAAATGCATCGGGGCGGTCCTTTCAGTGAAAAGTCCCGCCCCGCTTGGTCCGTCAGAGTTTCACCCCGATGACCCTTTCATGACATTTTCCTATCAGCCCACCACGTTGAACGCAGGGCCGTAGGGGTAGTGCGTGATGTCCTCGGGCGCGTCCTCGGTCACGACAAAGATATCATGCTCGCGGTAGCCGCCAGCCCCCGGCATGCCTTCCGGGATCGTCAGCATCGGCTCCATGCTGATCACCATGCCGGGTTCCAGCACCGTGTCGATATCCTCGCGCAGTTCCAGCGCGGCCTCGCGGCCATAGTAGTGCGACAGGATCCCGAACGAATGCCCATAGCCGAAGGTCCGGTATTGCAGCATCTGCCGCTCGGCCAGAAACTCGTTGATCTTCATGGTGATCTCGGCGCAGCTTGCCCCGGGCTTCAAGAGCTTCATGCCGAATTCATGGCTATCGATGTTGGTCTGCCAGACCCGCATGCTGGCATCGTCCACTTCGCCCACGAACAGCGTCCGCTCCAGCGCGGTGTAATAGCCGCTGATCATCGGGAAGCAGTTCAGGCTAAGGATATCGCCATGCTGCAGCTTGCGGTTCGTCACCGGGTTATGCGCGCCATCGGTGTTGATCCCGGACTGGAACCAGACCCAGGTGTCGCGGTATTCGGCATCCGGGAAGCGCTTGGCGATCTCACGCTCCATCGCATCCCGGCCCGCAATCGACACCTCAAGCTCGGTCGCGCCAACAGCAATCGCCTCACGGATCGCATAGCCACCCACATCGGCCACGTTCGAGCCATGCTTGATCAGCACGATTTCCGCCGGAGATTTCATCATCCGCTGGTGCATCGTCGCCGGCGCGATATCCATGCCGCGCTTCGGCTTCAGGAAGGTGTTGAACTTCTCGGCCCGTTCCATCGTCAGATGGTCGGCCTCGCAGCCCACCGCTTTCCCGAGGCCCGTGACCGAGGCCACCGCCCGCCACATGTTGTCACGCGCCCAGTCGGTATAGGTGATGTTGTCGCCGATCGACCGCCGCCACGGCTGGCCTGCGTCGATGCCTGCAGAAATAGTAACGCATTCGGTCTTGGTCACAACGCAGGCATAGGGCCGCCCAAAGCTGCAATAAAGGAAGCCCGAGTAATAGGCGACGTTGTGCATGCTGGTCAGGACAACCGCGTCCAGATCGTGCAGCTCCATTATCTCGCGCAGACCCTGCAGGCGATCATGGTATTCCTGATCGGCAAAGGGCAGCGTGTCCTTTTTGCCGCCATTGTGAAAGCGGTACATTTCGGGGCGATTCAACGACATTTCAGACCTCCGTCATGGGGTCGCAAGGGACCCCGAAAGGTCCCGGCGTACAGGACGGACGCAGCACGGGCTGCAAGCGGTGGGATCAGATCCCTGCGGCGACGCCATCGCCACGGCTTGTCCACATCTCTGAGCCTTTGCGACATTTCGCGCAAGTGTCTTTGCGACCCTTGCAGGCGTCATTTGAGACCCCATGTAAGGACGGCAAACATGGAATGGGAGATAAAGATGCGCTGTCCGGTCGATAACGAAACCCTGGTAATGGCAGATCGTGGCGGGGTCGAAATCGACTATTGCCCGAAATGCCGCGGGGTCTGGCTTGACCGGGGCGAGTTGGACAAGATCATCGAACGGTCAGCAGACGCGGCGCCCGCCCCGGCGCGCGCGGCCCCTGCACCGCTGGAACAGCCCTTCCGGCAGCAAGCCGCCCCAGTCTATCAGCCCGAGCCCCGCGCCCCACAAGCCTACCGCGAGGATGACCGCCGTCGCCGGGATGATGACGATGACGACTACCGTCAGGGCCACAAGAAAAAGCGGAAAGAGAGCTTTCTTGGCGAGCTGTTCGATTTCTGAACGGGCACGGACCGCAGGACTGAAAGCCGCGTGGTCAACAAATCTTTGACCTCGCGTCTGCCCCGAAGCGCAAGAAACAAAACTGTTTTGCATAGCTGCGTTGGCGTCTAGGCTTCGCTGACTGCCGGTTTTGATGCGAAGGGGCCATTCATGCAAGACAAGTCAGCCGGTCAGGCCCTGCTTGAAAACTCATACAAACTTGCCACGCCGCAGGCCAATGCAGGCTATTACGACGCTTTTGCACCAAGCTATGACAGCGATTTCGTCGCCCGGATGGGGTATCAATACCCAAAAGCGATCGCCGAGGCTTACCACACCCTTGCCACGCCCGACGACCGGCCGATCGCCGACATCGGTTGCGGCACGGGCCTTGTCGCCGCCGAACTTGGCATGCCCGATGCGGCGGTCGACGGGTTTGACATCTCGGCGGAAATGCTCCGGATCGCGGACGGAAAATCGCTGTACCGCAGTTTGCATCAGGTCGATCTGACCGGCCCGCTGGATGCCTATGCCGGCCTTTACGGTGCAGTGCTAAGTGCGGGAACCTTTACCCACGGCCACCTTGGCCCCGCGCCATTGCGCGCGCTGACGCAGATCGCCCAGCCCGGCGGCATCTTCGTCATCGGCGTCAATCAGCGGCACTTCGCGGCGACGGATTTTCAGCCGGTGCTGGACTCCATGGTGGCAGCGGGCACGATCAGCCCTGTCAGTTTTCGCGAGGTCCGTATCTATGCAACCGAAGGGCACGAACATTCCGACGACCGCGCCCTGATCCTGCATT
This sequence comes from uncultured Rhodobacterales bacterium, assembly GCA_903917595.1. Lineage (GTDB taxonomy): Bacteria > Pseudomonadota > Alphaproteobacteria > Rhodobacterales > Rhodobacteraceae > Tabrizicola > Tabrizicola rara. The sequence goes on along the minus strand of CAIXBE010000512.1, from coordinate 10,600 downwards.
TTCGCAAGTCCTGACCAAGCGGGACACCGCCTACCAGCGCTTCAGGGCGTTCTCGTCGGTATCCTTTGCCCTGACCCAATCCGCCCCGTCGGCAAGCAGTTCCTTTTTCCAGAACGGTGCCCGGGATTTCAGGTAATCCATCAGGAACTCTGCCGCCGAAAACGCATCCGCGCGGTGAGTGGAAGCGGTCGCCACCATCATGATCGCTTCTCCGACCAGAAGGCGTCCGTGGCGATGGATGACAAGCGCGTCAAGAAGCGACCACCGCGAGACAGCCTCTTGCGCGATGCTTGCCAACGCCTTTTCGGTCATGCCGGGATAATACTCGATCTCCAGCGCCGAAAGCCTGCCGGCTTCGTCGCGAACCAGACCGCTGAAGCTGACCACCGCCCCGGCCCCGGAAGCTGCGGCCGAGAATGCCTGCAGTTCCGCCCCCTGATCGAACGGCGCGGCCTGAACCGCGATCCGCATCGTCAGCCCCCGGTCATCGGAGGGAAGAACGCCACCTCGCGCACGCCTTGCAGCGGGGCGTCGAAGGCAGACAGTTCCTGATCCACGGCGACCCGAAGTGCTGCAAGATCAGCGAAAGCTGCAGCATAGCGGGGCTCGCGCAGGCAAAGCTCATCAATCAGGCCGGAGACGGTCGTTGCCGATGTCTCGATCCGCTCACGCGGCAGGCCGATCCGTTCGCGCACCCAGGCGAAATAGAGCACATCAATCATTTTTCGTCCCGCAAGTAGGGCAGGGACTTGGAGAAATACTCCCACCCGGTCACCGCAGTCAGAAATGCCGCCAGCCACAGCAGCCAGATCCCTACCAGATTGGCATAGGACGCGCAGTCGCGGTTGCCGCAGGTGCGGATGGCCTCGGCCTCGCCAGCGGCCACGGCAGCGATGTGCTGTTCGGGTGTCATGCCTTCCAGGGCAAGCAGGTTCAGATAATCCAGCCCGGTTCCCAGGAAAAGCACCGCAATCGCCACCATCTGCGCGGTGGTCTTCCACTTGGCCAGCTTGGTCACCTTCAACAGCCCCGCCTTGGACCCGAGGTATTCTCGCAGGCCCCCCACGAAGACCTCGCGGAACATGATCACGGTTGCGGGCAGGATCAACCACGGGTTCATGCCGTTGTAGCCGGTCAGCACCATCAGGGCGATGACGACCATCGCCTTGTCGGCAATGGGGTCCAGCATGGCGCCGAACTTGGATTCCTGCTTCCAAAGCCGAGCAAGATAGCCGTCAAACCAGTCGGTCGCAGCCGCGCCAACGAAAAGCGCCAAGGCGAACCAGTCGGCCAGCGGGCGATGGAAATACAGGAACATGATCGCGACGCCGGGCGCAGCCAGCAGGCGAAGGACGGTAAGGGTGTTTGGGATCGTCCATTTCATAACGGAATTGGTAGACGATGGGGGCGCAAGGGGAAAGGGGCTAGATGGCTTGATCGGTCGCTCATTGCTTCCTCGCGGTCGCGCTTCGCTGTAACAAGCGAAGACCGACCGCAAGGAAGGGATAAGCAGCCCCCTACCCCCGGGCGGCGAAGAAATCCGAGATCGTCTTTGCCATCGTGTCAGAAATCCCCTCGACCGCCTGCAGGTCGGCCAGGCCGGCCCGGGCAACTGCCTTGGCGCTCCCGAAATGCGCCAGAAGCGCGCGTTTGCGGGCGGCGCCGATGCCGGGGATGTCGTCGAGGGGAGTCAGGCTGACCGCCTTGGCCCGCTTTGCTCGGTGGGCGCCGATGGCCCAGCGGTGGGCCTCATCGCGCAGACGCTGGATGAAATACAGCACCGGGTCATTGCGCTGCAGGGCGAAGGGGCGCTCACCCGGGCGGTGGAATTCCTCTTTCCCGGCGTCACGGTCGATGCCCTTGGCGACGCCGACCATCGGAATATCCTCCACCCCCAGTTCGGACATGATCCCTGCGACCGCCGACACCTGCCCCGCCCCGCCGTCGATCAACAGAAGGTCGGGCCACATGTCCGTCTTTCGCTCGGGGTCTTCCTTCAAGAGGCGCTCGAACCGGCGGGTCAGGACCTCTTTCATCATGCCGAAATCGTCGGAGTTGGCCCCTGCGTCCGACTTGATGTTGAACTTGCGGTATTGGCTTTTCAGGAACCCCTCTGCCCCCGCGACGATCATACCCCCGACAGCGTTCGTCCCCTGAATATGCGAGTTGTCGTAAACCTCGATCCGCTGCGGCGGGGTGTCCAGATCAAAGGCCTCGGCCAACCCGACCAGCAGCTTGTTCTGCGTGGTCGATTCCGCCATCCGCCTCGCAAGGCTTTCGCGGGCGTTGCGGGCGGCGTTTTCGACCAGCTCCGCCTTCTCACCCCGCAGTGGCACCGCAAGTTCGACCTTCCGGCCAGCCCGCACCGCCAAAGCCTCGGCCACAAGGTCCGGGTTTTCGACGGTGTGCGACAGAAGGACCAGCCGGGGCGGGTCCTTGTCGTCGTAGAACTGGGTAAGGAACGCCTCCATGATCTCGGGCTCTTCCGCGCCCGCGCCGGTCTTGGGGTAGAAATCCCGGTTTCCCCAGCTTTGGTTGGCGCGGATGAAGAAGACCTGCACGCAGGCTTGGCCATGCTCCAGATGCAGGGCCACCACATCCGCCTCGGCCACGTTCGCCGGGTTGATGCCTTGGGTCTGCTGGACCTGCGTCAGCGCCTTGATCCGGTCGCGCAAGGCTGCGGCGCGTTCAAACTCCATCGCCTCGGACGCTTCGGCCATCGAGCGGGCCAGATCGGCCTGAACCGAGGTCGTCTTGCCCTCCAGAAACCGGGTCGCGTCGCCGACAAGGGTGGCATAGCCCTCGCGGCTGATCTTTTCCACGCAAGGGGCAGAGCAGCGCTTGATCTGGAACTGCAGGCAGGGGCGGGTGCGGGATTCGAACATGCTGTCGCTGCAGTTGCGCAGCAAGAACACCTTCTGCAACTGGTTCAACGTGCGGTTCACCGCGCCAGCGCTGGCAAACGGGCCGAAATAGGCACCTTTCTCCGACTTCTTGCCGCGATGCTTCTTGATCTGCGGATAGGGGTGTTCGCTGGAAATCAGGATGTTCGGAAACGACTTGTCGTCGCGCAACAGAACATTGTAGCGCGGTTTTAACTGCTTGATCAGGTTCTGCTCCAAAAGCAGCGCCTCAAGCTCTGTCCGCGTCGTCAGGAACATCATCGACGCGGTTTCATGGATCATCCGCGCGATTCGCGCTGAATGGCCGGACGGACGCGCATAGTTCGACACCCGGGCCTTCAGGTTCCGCGCCTTGCCTACATACAGCACCTCGGACGCCGCGTTCAGCATCCGGTAGACGCCGGGCGAGCCGTCCAGCGTCTTCAAGGAATCCTGGATCAGGTCATGTCCGGTGCGGGGTTTGTCGTTCATGGCGTTCAGGTGTCTCGATTCTCACTTACCGCTGCACCGAAGTCCGGGCTGTGGCAAGTGCAAAGCTGTCCACTCTTTCTGGGGATAACTCTATGGACAAGATTTCACGAGACGGGAATTTCCCTTGTTTTATGCCAGCTTCGTGATATTGCCTGTTTTTTAGGCAGTTTTTCAAGACGTTGATAACAATGTATAAAAATTCCTCTCCGACGCAAATCCCTGATTTCTCAGGCGAATTGTGACGCAAGCATGACGAATGCGTGTAAAGTGGACAAGTTGTCGCGCGGTCGCGGCTGCCGGTTCATTCCGGACCTAGCACATCCCTGGTTTTCCAGCCCAGATGCTGGCCGCCGTCCACAGCGATGACCTGACCGGTGACGGCAGGACTATCCAGGAAAAACCCAAGCGCCGCCGTGATATCCGCCGGATTTGCGCCCCGCCCCAGCACGGTTGCGGCGCGCTGGCGGGCAAAGTGATCTGCGGTCTGGCGGTGGCCCTGCATGGTCGGACCTGGACCGATGGCATTGACGCGAATGTGCGGCGCAAGCCCCTGCGCGGCGGTCTGGGTCAGGGCCCAAAGCCCCATCTTGGCAAGGGTATAGGTCGAAAACTCCGGCGTCAGCTTACGAATGCGCTGGTCGACCATGTTGACAATCAGGCCCTGCGCCAAAGGCTCTCCGTTGTCATCCACGGTCGCGGGCGGGCATTGCCGTGCAAAGGCCTGCGTCAGCACATAGGGCGAACGCAGGTTGGATTCGATATGGCGATCCCAACTTTCGCGGGTGGCGGTGTCGATCCGGTCATATTCAAAGATCGAGGCATTGTTGACTAGCACCGTCAGCGGCCCAAGCGCCGCCGTGACCACAGGGATCAGGGCCTGTGTTTCGGCCTCGACCAGCAGGTCAGCCCGGAAGGTCTGCGCCCGGCGACCCATGGCGCGGATTTCATGTGCGACGGCCTCGGCCTCCTCAGCCGACGACGCATAATGCACCGCCACGTCATGCCCGCGCCCGGCCAGATACAGCGCCATCGCGCGGCCCAGCCTTTTGCCCGCGCCCGTCACCAGTGCCGTCATTTCGCCCTACCCCCACAGTCGCAAGTCTTGCGGCCAATCAGATAGCGCCCGCATTTCGTGCAGACAGGGGCAGAGGCCCGTTTTCGCATTAGCCGGGGCAGCGCAGATGGAAACAGCGCCCGGCCGATCAGGGCAACCAGCCCCATCAGGCCAAGAAAAACGATGATCGTCTTGACCAGCACTTAAAGCCCGTACCGCGCCCAAAGCGCGCGGTCCTCCAGCACGCCAAGGGTCTCATCTGCCAAGGACAGGCCAAGGCGCTGGAACAGACTGCGCTTGCGGCCATGCGGGATCAGCTTGACCTTGTCGCCGTAAAGCGCCTTCAGCTTCGGCACCAGATGCGCCACGCCATCGGCAAGGCCAAGCTCCACCGCCTGAGCGCCCACCCAGATATCGGCGTTGAACAGGTCGGCTTCCGCATTCAGACGCTGGCCCCGACTGTGCCTGACATGGTCGATGAACGCCTGATGGATCGGGGCCTGCAGCGCCTTCAGCCGTTGCACATCCTCGGGCTTTTGCGGCAGGAACGGGTCGGCAATACTTTTCGATTTGCCCGCCGTGACCACCCGCCGTTCCACCCCTTGCCGGGCCATAAAGTCTGGGAACCCGAACGACGCGAAGATCACCCCGATCGACCCCACAAGGGAACTTGCATCCACCCAGATGTCATCCGCAGCACAAGCCAGCCAATACCCGCCCGAAGCCGCCACATCTTCGACAAAGGCATGGACCGGAATGCCCTTTTCATCGGCCAGCCTGCGGATGCGCGCGGCAATCAGCGACGACTGCACTGCCGACCCACCCGGAGAGTTAACCTGCAGGGCCACCGCAACCGGCTTGCCCTTGAAGGCGCGCTCGATCAGCGGGGCAAGACCCTCATCATTCAGGGATCGGCTGCCGGTGCCAATGGTGCCGCCAAGGCGGATCACCGGGACAAAGGCCGGTTTCGGCCAGAAGGGGATGAAACGACGCATGGGAGAGAGGTAAGCCTTCAGGGGCTTGCGGGCAAGGGCGGGGCACGGCAGGCTTGGCAAATGATCGACAAGTTGGAAATGTTCATCGCTCTGGCCAAGGAACGCCACTTCGGCCGCGCGGCCGAGGCTTGCGGTGTCACGCAACCCTCGCTTTCCAGCGCGATCCGGCAACTGGAGGATCAGCTTGGCGTACAACTGGTGTTTCGCGGCAGCCGGTTTCAGGGCCTGACCCCCGAAGGCCAGCGTGTGCTGGACCGTGCGCTTGGCATCGTCGGCGATGTCCGCGCGCTGAAGGACGAAATGCGGGTCGTGCGGACCGGCCTGTCCGGCAACCTGCGGCTTGGCGTCATACCGACGGCGTTGCCGATGGTTGCCGACCTGACCGACCCCTTTACCGCCAAGCACCCCAATGTCCGGGTGTCGATCCTGTCGCGGACCAGCGTCGAAATCCTGACCGGGATCGAGGCTTTGGATCTTGAGGCCGGGATCACCTATCTGGACAACGAACCGCTTGGCCGCGTTTCGCAGGTGCCGCTTTACACCGAATTCTACCGTCTGCTGATCGCGCCGGGGTCCGATCTTGCCGGGCGCAGGCAGGTCAGCTGGAGCGAGCTTTCCACCGTTCCTTTGTGCCTGCTGACCTCGGACATGCAGAACCGCCGGATCGTCAACCAACATCTGGGCGAGGCGGGGGTGGCGTCAGTCCCGATGATCGAATCAAACTCTACCATGGCCTTGGTTGCGCATGTGCTGACCGGGCGCTGGGCCAGCGTGGTGCCGAAAAAGCTGGCCGACATGTTCGTTGCGGATGGCCGGTTGCTGTCCATCCCGATTGTCGATCCCGAGGCCGAACATACCGTCGGCCTCATCGCCGCCCGCCGCGACCCGCAAACCCCGGTGCTGCAGGCCTTGATGGATGAAGCGGTCCGGCTGTTTCGATAGTTTTCATCTATCGCGCAACGGCATATCCATATTGATTATCCTATCAAACCGCGTATCACCGCGAGATGCCAGCCAAGGGTTGCCCGCATGCTTGATTCCTCTGCCCAAACCGACCGGATCGCCGAGATTCTCACCGCTCATCGCGGGCTTGACGGGCCATTGCTCCCGATCCTGCATGCCATACAGGCGGAATTCGGCCACCTGCCGCAGGTCGCCATTCCGCAAATCGCCGCGGCGCTGACCTTGTCCAAGGCCGAAGTGCATGGCGTGATCAGCTTTTACCACGACTTCCGTGAGGCCCCTGCCGGGCGTCATGTGATCAAGCTTTGCCGGGCAGAATCCTGTCAGACCATGGGGGCTGATGCCGTGGCCGGGCGGATCAAGGCGGCGCTGGGGATCGACTGGCACGAGACCACGCCCGATGGTCGCGTGACGCTTGAGCCCGTGTTCTGCCTTGGCCTTTGTGCCTGCGGACCGGCGGCGATGGTTGACGGACGGCTGGTCGGTCGTTGCGATGAAACGCTTGTCGCCGAGGTTTCCGAATGAAGATTTATATTCCCCTCGACAGCGTTGCCGTTGCCCTTGGCGCGGATGCTCTGGTCGCAGCCCTTGAGGCCGAGGCTGACCGTCGCGGTGTGGCGGTGCAGATCATCCGCAACGGCTCACGCGGGATGGTCTGGCTTGAACCGCTGGTTGAGGTGGTGTCTGACGCCGGTCGTCTGGGTTTTGGCCCGTTGACGCTCGCCGATGTGCCGGGACTGTTCGGCGATCTTGGCGCGCATCCCAAAGCCTTGGGGCTGGTCGAAGACCTGCCCTGGATGAAGGGCCAGACCCGCCTGACCTTTGCCCGCGTCGGCGTGATCGACCCCTTGTCGCTGGACGACTACCGCGCGCATGGCGGGTTTGTCGGGCTGGACCGTGCCAAAGCGATGAGCAAAGCGCAGATCGTCGCCGAAGTGACCGACTCTGGCCTGCGTGGTCGGGGTGGTGCGGGCTTCCCGACGGGGATCAAGTGGAAGACCGTCTCCGAAGCCGCCGGCGACCAGAAGTACATCGTCTGCAACGCGGATGAGGGCGACAGCGCCACCTTCGCCGACCGGATGCTTATGGAGGGCGATCCCTTCTGCCTGATCGAAGGCATGGCGATTGCGGGCCTCGCTTGCGGAGCGACCAAGGGATATGTGTATCTTCGTTCGGAATACCCCGTTGCCATTCGTATCATGAACGACGCGGTGCGCATCGCACGGGAAGCTGGAGTGCTTGGTCCCCATTTCGACATGGAAATCCGCGTCGGTGCCGGGGCCTATGTCTGCGGCGAAGAAACCTCGCTGCTGAACTCGCTGGAAGGCAAGCGCGGTGTGGTTCGCGCCAAGCCGCCCTTGCCGGCGCTGCAGGGCTTCATGGGCCGCCCGACCGTGGTCAACAACGTGATTTCATTGGCGTCTGTGCCGGTGATCATGGAAAAGGGCGCCGCACATTACAAAGACTTCGGGCTTGGTCGTTCGCGCGGAACAATCCCGTTGCAGATCGCCGGGAACGTGCGCTTCGGCGGGCTTTATGAATGCGCGTTCGGTTTGACCCTTGGCGAGATCGTCAATCAGATCGGCGGCGGCACGGCCAGCGGTCGTCCGGTCAAGGCGGTGCAAGTTGGCGGGCCTTTGGGGGCATGGTTCCCACCGTCACTGTTCGATACGCCCTTCGGGTATGAGGAGTTCGCAGGCAAGGACGGGCTGATTGGCCACGCCGGTCTGACGATTGCCGATGACAGCACCGACATGCTGGCCATGGCCCGCTTTGCGATGGAGTTCTGCGCCATCGAATCCTGCGGCAAGTGCACCCCCTGCCGCGTCGGCGCGGTGCGCGGAGTCGAAACCATCGACCGTCTGGCGCGGGGCGACACCAGCGCCATCCCGATCCTGACCGATCTGTGCAACACGATGAAACTCGGCTCGCTTTGCGCGCTTGGCGGTTTCACCCCCTATCCGGTGATGTCCGCCCTGACCCACTTCCCCGACGACTTTGCCCGATCGAAGGAGGCCGCGGTGTGACCGGATCGGTGAAGGGGCCAGCCTCTTACTTTCCGTCAATCGAAAAGACCTATGGCCAGCCGATTGGCCATTGGTTTGACCAGATCAAAGACAAGCTCGACCTGCCGCACATGCAGATCGTAGCCTTCCTGAAAGAGACTCATGCCATGGGCCACGGCCACGCCAACGCCATCGTCGCCCACCGGCTTGCCGCCAAGAAAGGTGCCTGAAGATGAAAGACTTCATCATCCCCGACCGCGATTTTGGTACTCCTGCGGCCAAAAGCAAACAGATGGTCACATTGACCATCGACGGCTTTGACGTTACAGTTCCAGAAGGCACTAGCATCATGCGGGCGGCGGCGGAAGCGGGCATTCAGGTGCCGAAGCTTTGTGCTACCGACAGTGTCGAGGCCTTTGGGTCCTGCCGTCTGTGTCTGGTCGAGATCGAGGGCCGCAACGGCACCCCGGCCTCCTGCACCACTCCGGTCGCTCCCGGTCTGAAAGTCCACACCCAGAACGCCAAGCTGAAGCAGCTGCGGCGCGGGGTGATGGAACTTTACATCTCGGACCACCCGCTGGATTGCCTGACCTGCAGCGCCAACGGTGATTGCGAATTGCAGGATATGGCGGGCGCAGTTGGCCTGCGCGATGTGCGGTATGAGGCTGTCGACACCCACTTCAAGGTCAAAAACACCAGCGGCGAAGCGAACCCGCTTTACATCCCGCGCGACGACAGCAACCCCTATTTCAGCTACGATCCGCAGAAATGCATCGTCTGCTCGCGTTGCGTCCGTGCCTGCGAAGAAGTGCAGGGCACCTTCGCGCTGACCATCGAGGGTCGGGGCTTTGACAGCCGCGTGTCCTTTGGTGCCAAGACCGACAATGCGCTTGCCTCTGATTGCGTCAGCTGTGGTGCCTGCGTGCAGGCCTGCCCGACCGCGACCCTTCAGGAAAAGTCGATCATCAACATCGGAACGCCGTCACATGCGGTGATCACCACCTGCGCCTATTGCGGCGTCGGTTGCCAGTTCAAAGCCGAAATGCGCGGCGATGAGCTGGTGCGGATGACCCCCTACAAGCATGGCAAGGCCAATCGGGGCCATTCCTGCGTCAAGGGCCGCTTTGCCTATGGCTACGCCAGCCACCAGGATCGCATCCTCAAGCCGATGATCCGCGAGGCGATCAGTGACCCGTGGCAAGAGGTCTCCTGGGCCGAGGCGATGGAGTTTGCTGCGACCAAGATGAAGGGCCTTCAGGCCAAATACGGGCGGCAATCCGTGGGGGTCATCACCTCAAGCCGCTGCACGAACGAAGAGGCCTATCTGGTTCAAAAGCTGACCCGTGGCGTGTTCATGAACAACAATACGGATACCTGCGCGCGGGTGTGCCACTCGCCCACCGGCTATGGGCTTGGCCAGACCTTCGGCACCTCTGCCGGAACGCAGGATTTCGATTCGGTGGAAGAAGCCGACGTGATCATGGTCATCGGTGCCAATCCGCATGCGGGGCACCCGGTCTTTGCATCACGCATGAAGAAGCGTCTTCGCAAGGGTGCAAAGCTTATCGTCGTCGATCCGCGTAGGACCGAGACGGTGGAAGGCCCGCACTACAAGGCCGTGCACCATCTGGCGTTGACGCCGGGGACGAACGTCGCAGTCGTCAGTGCCATCGCGCATGTGATCGTGACCGAGAAGCTTTATAACGAAACGTTCATTCGGGAACGTTGCGACTGGGACGAATTCCAGGACTATGCCGAGTTCATCGCGCTGCCGAACCACTCGCCCGAGGCCGTCCAGCTGGTCACCGGCGTTCCAGCCGAGGAGATCCGTGGCGCGGCGCGCCTGTATGCCACCGGTGGCAATGCGGCGATCTACTACGGGCTTGGCGTGACGGAGCACAGCCAAGGTTCGACCACCGTGATCGGGATTGCCAACCTTGCCATGCTGACCGGCAACATCGGTCGGCGCGGCGTCGGGGTGAACCCGCTGCGCGGGCAGAACAACGTGCAGGGCTCTTGCGACATGGGGTCCTTCCCGCATGAACTGCCGGGCTACCGCCACGTGAAGAACCCCGAAGTGCGGGCGATCTATGAAAATCTTTGGGGCGTAACCATCGACCCGGAGCCCGGACTGCGCATCCCGAACATGCTGGACGCTGCCGTCGAGGGCACGTTCAAGGGCCTGTATTGCCAGGGTGAGGATATCCT
>CAIXBE010000511.1 GCA_903917595.1 uncultured Rhodobacterales bacterium | reverse complement strand
GCCGCAAAGAAAAAGAAGGAGACAACACACAGCTTGACCCCGGCATGAACCGAAATCCATAATCAGAGGTGGCTCACTTCTCGGTGAAAAACCCGGCTCAGTTCTGGGTGAAAATCAACAGTCGGGCTGGATCGGAAGGCTGCGAAAGAAGCATTCAGCGCCCTTACCGACGGGCGCACGCCCACCAGCGCGCAGAAGGAGTTTCTCGACTTGCTGATCAACCACCTGACGGAAAAGGGTGTGGTCGATCCTGCACGCTTCTACGAAAGCCCCTACACTGACCTGAGCGACCAAGGCATCTCCGGCGTTTTCCCCGAAGCGGATGTTCAGATGATCATCTCGGTGGTGAACGACCTGCGGAGGAGAGCGGTCGCCTGACAGGCACCAAAGACGCAAAGCATCGTTTTGCGGATCGAGGGTGGTTTCGGGGGTAGGTTTTGAAAACCTACAAATTATCTAGCAAAATCAAGGGTAGTTGGCGGAAGCGGTGGGATTCGAACCCACGGTAGGGTTCCCCCTACGCTCAGTTAGCAACCGAGTGCTTTCGGCCTCTCAGCCACGCTTCCGACGACTTCCATTTAGCCATCCCTTGGGAAAGGGGCAAGAGGGAAAGGGCGGGATTTGCGGGGTTCGGGGGGCAGCAACCGCCCCAGGGTTCCAACCCTCCAGTCCCGAAGGGTGCGCGTTCATGGCGCACCATCCGCCCGTCACAAATCCATCGCGCCTTGCCGCCCCGCGTCCTCTTCCCGCGCCGCGCGTTTGTGGCTGGCCTGCACCAGCGGCACCCGCACCGCCCGGTCGCGCAGCGCCATCGCCTGCTCGATAGTCACGATCTGGATGCGCGGCACCGACAGGTCCGTCCCCGGCAGCGTGAACTGCCCCGCCCCTGCCGCCTCGGTGATCATCGGGCGCGAAGGTTCGGTCAGTGTCAGGAACACGCCAATCGCCGCCCCCTCGCGTTCGATCACCCCGCGCAGGTCGCGGATCATTGCCACGCCGACGTTGTCCCCGGCCTTGACCGAGACGATCGCCCGCCCTTCATGCTTGGCCCCAAAGTAAAGATTGCCATCAATCCCCTTGTCTGCGCCCTTCTTCGAAAGGTTCCCCGGCTGGGCGTTGATCAGCGACAGCGCCCATTTTTCAAACTCGAAGTAGTAATTCTTGTCCTCCCGCCCCCGCGCCGCGAGGTTGCGCGCGCGTCACATCAATGCCAATCCAACTCCGCCCCAGCTTCTGCGCCGCATGCACTGTCGTGCCACAGCCGCAGAACGGATCAAGCACCACATCGCCGGGATTGCTGGAGGCGTTGACAACTAGTTCGCGCTTAGGGTCCAGCCCATCGTGTCGGCCATAGCTGACGGAATTACCTTATCCAACAGGGCATTCATAATCATCGACGATCCGACAGTATAGAACGCACCGTCAAAACGACCATCCGAAAGCTCGGCCCGCTGCAAGTTGGCCATCATCGCGTCCATATTGCTGTAGCACTTCACCATCCCGAGCCAAAGATACATTTCGGTCTGCGCTTGGGCTGGATCAAGATATGCCTCGCTCAGCTTTTTCAGCGAAGAAACGCAGCCACCAACGTCCAGCGACAGCGAACGCAAGGCATATTCACGGGAGTTGATTGCGCGAGTCAGGGATCGTGTCCCACGGCGTGGTGTAGCTGGCCATGAAGATCTCCGCCATTTCGGGCGCGGGCCTGCTTGATCAGCGTGCCACGACGGGCAGGCTGATCGTTGGATCATCACTCAAAGGCGCCATGGTTTCCAGCGTCATG
>CAIXBE010000510.1 GCA_903917595.1 uncultured Rhodobacterales bacterium | reverse complement strand
TTCTGCCAACCTGATCGGCATGCTGCCGTCGCGCGACCTGCACTGGCGCGCGGCCTACGGGCTGATCGCCATCGGCCTGCCGCTGTTGCTATGGCTGGTCTGGAGCGGAGACTGGGTCGCCAGCCTTCTGATCGCCCTTGCAGCCGGATCGGTCCTTCGCTGGCCGCTGATCTATCTAGCCCGCTTGCTGAGGCGCAAGCTGGGGGCAGGGCGGTGATCAGCCGCAAGTTTCTGCCAGCGCGCCGGAAAACGAATTCCGCCGATCACTCGTCACCCTTGCGACCCCCGCACCCATCCGGCAAAAGGGGGGAATGACCCCACTCCCCTCCCCTCGCGGCGCTTTGACGCCTGACCGGCCGCTCTCTGACCTCACCTGGCTGCGGGTGGGCGGGCCAGCGGATTGGCTGTTCCAGCCTGCGGATGAGGATGATCTGGCTGCCTTCATGGCGGCGCTTGATCCTTCCATCTCGGTCTTTCCGATGGGCGTGGGCTCGAACCTGATCGTGCGGGATGGGGGCATCCGGGCGGTGGTGGTGCGGTTGGGGCGGGGGTTCAACGGGATTTCGGTGGAAGGCGACCGCATCACGGCGGGGGCGGCGGCATTGGACGCTCATGTGGCGAAAAGGGCGGCCGAGGCCGGGCTGGACTTGACCTTTCTGCGCACCATTCCCGGCAGCATCGGCGGCGCGGTGCGGATGAATGCGGGCTGTTATGGGGCCTATGTGGCCGATGTCCTGCAGGAAATCCGCATCGTCACGCGGGCTGGCCAAGTGGAAACCCTGCCCGCATCCACCCTCAACCTGCGCTACCGGCAAAGCGACCTACCCGACGGCGCGGTGGTGGTTTCGGCCACTTTCCGGGCCGCCAAGGGCGATCCTGCGGCGCTGGAGGCGCGGATGGCCGATCAGATTGCCAAGCGCGACGCCAGCCAGCCGACCAAGGACCGCAGCGCCGGGTCGACCTTCCGCAATCCGGCGGGTTTCAGTTCCACCGGGCGGGCCGATGACAGCCAGGAGCTGAAGGCCTGGAAGGTGATCGACGACGCCGGAATGCGCGGCGCGCGCGTCGGTGGGGCGCAAATGTCCACCATGCATTCCAATTTCATGATCAATGCCGGGGGCGCCACCGCCGCCGATCTTGAGACTTTGGGCGAAGAGGTGCGAAAAAAGGTTTACCAATCAAGCGGTATCACGCTAGAGTGGGAAATCATGCGGGTCGGAGAATATCCGCAGGAATAACAGATCACGGGTCGGCAACAGACCCGGATGAGGCAGTGTATGACGGGCGCATCGAGCAGGATGCCCCCTCTTGTGGCGGTTCTGATGGGTGGCCTTTCCGCTGAGCGGGAGGTGTCTCTTGTCTCCGGGCGCGCGTGCGCCATGGCCCTTGGGGCGGCAGGATACCGGGTGGTCGAGGTCGATTGTGGCCCCGATCTGCCCGTCCGCTTGTCCGAAATCAAACCCGATGTCTGCTTCAACGCCCTGCATGGCCGTTGGGGCGAGGATGGCTGCGTTCAGGGCCTCCTTGAATGGCTGGGCATCCCCTACACCCATTCCGGCGTGCTGGCCTCGGCCCTTGCGATGGACAAGATCAAGACCAAAGAGGTTTACGCCGCCGCCGGTCTGCCGGTTGTCGCCAGTGTTCTGGCACCCCGCGAGGCGGTCGAGGCCGGGCATGTCCTGCCTGCGCCCTATGTCGTGAAACCCTATAACGAAGGCTCGTCCGTCGGGGTCTACATCGTGCGCGAGGGGGCGAACGCGCCACGACTTGCGTCGACGATGCCGGAAATGGTGATGGTTGAGGCCTATGTACCGGGTCGCGAACTGACGACAACGGTGATGGGCGACCGGGCGCTGGGGGTGACGGATATCATCACCGACGGCTGGTATGACTATGATGCGAAATACAAACCGGGTGGCAGTCGCCATGAATGCCCGGCGATCCTGCCTGCGGATATTCAGGCAGCCTGCCTTGACTATGCCCTGCGGGCACATCGCGCTTTGGGCTGTCGGGGCGTTTCCCGCACCGATTTTCGGTGGGACGAGGCGCGCGGCCTTGCGGGCCTGATCCTTCTGGAGACGAACACCCAGCCCGGGATGACGCCGACCTCGCTGGCCCCCGAACAGGCGGCGCATCAGGGGATCAGCTTTTCCGACTTCTGCGACTGGATGGTAAAGGACGCGTCATGCAATCGCTGACCGCCCTTCGTGCCCCCGGGCGTGCCTATGGCCACAGCCCGCGCCGCGATCCGGCGCCGTCGAAATGGGCTTACCGGCTGCAGCGCCTGCTGTTGACCCCGGGGATCCGCGCCTTTCTGTTTCGCGGTCTGCCGATCATTGTGCTGCTGGGCGGTGTGTCGATCTGGTCCGGGCACGAGCCGAACCGGCAGGCGTTGATCGCGCAACTGACGCAGCTACGCGCCGATTTCGAGGCCCGGCCAGAATTTCTGGTCTCCTTGGCCCGGGTCGAGGGCGCGTCGGACGACCTTGCCGAAGTGGTGCGGGCCAAGCTGGGCCTGATGTTGCCGATGTCGTCCTTTGACATCGACCTTGACGCCGCAAGGTTGCGGGTCGAGGCGCTGGATGCCGTGCAAAGGGCCGATCTGCGGGTGCGTTCGGGCGGCGTTCTGCAAGTGCTGATCACTGAACGCGACCCCGTGGCCGTCTGGCGCACCGCGGCTGGCCTGACGCTGATCGACGCCACCGGCCACCGGGTCGCGGGCCTTGTGGCGCGCACTGACCGGCCCGACCTGCCGCTGATCGCGGGCGAGGGGGCTGACCTTGTGACCCCCGAAGCCCTTGCCCTGATCGACGCTGCCGGTCCCCTGACCCCGCGCATCCGTGGCCTTGTCCGGATGGGCAACCGGCGCTGGGATATCGTGCTGGACCGCAACCAGCGCGTGATGCTGCCCGAAAAGAACCCTGTGCAGGCTTTGGAGCGTCTGCTGGCGCTGGACCATGCCCAGGACTTGATGAACCGCGACATTCTGACTGTTGATCTGCGGTCGGACCGCCGACCCACCCTTCGCCTGACCCCCCATGCCCTTGCCGAAACTCGCCGCGCGCAAGGCATTGAAATCGTGGAGAACGAACTGTGACCGATCTCTATACCTCGCAACGTGCGATGCGAAACATGCGCAAGGCCGCCATGCAGCGTGGCGTGATTGCCATTCTGGACGTGGGCACCTCGAAAATCGCCTGTCTGGTCCTGCGCTTTGATGGCCCCGACAAGTTGCGCGAACAGGACGGCGTCGGGCCGATGGCCGGGCAAAGCCGGTTCCGGGTCATCGGGGCCGCGACCACGCGGTCGCGCGGCGTCCGTTTCGGCGAAATCGCGGTGATGAACGAGACCGAGCGCGCCATCCGCACCGCCGTTCAGGCGGCGCAGAAGATGGCGAACGTCCGGGTTGACCATGTCATCGCCTGCTTTTCCGGTGCCGAACCGCGCAGCTATGGCCTTGCGGGCGAGTTGGACCTGCAGGACAGCGTCGTCACCGAACAAGATGTCAGCCGCGTTCTTGCCGCCTGTGACGTGCCGGACCTTGGCCCGGGGCGCGAAGTGCTGCATGCCCAGCCGGTGAACTTTGCGCTGGACCACCGCTCCGGTCTTGGCGATCCGCGCGGGCAGATCGGCCACCGTCTGGCAGCCGACATGCACCTGCTATCGGTCGATGCCGATGTGGTGCAAAACCTTTTGTATTGCATCAAGCGCTGTGACCTTGAACTGGCCGGGCTGGCGTCCTCGGCCTATGTCTCGGCAATCTCAAGCCTGGTCGAGGATGAGCAGGAACTGGGTGCGGCCTGCATCGACATGGGCGGCGGGGCCACCGGCCTTTCGATATTTATCAAGAAACACATGATCTACGGCGACGCGGTGCGGATGGGCGGCGACCATGTGACCAGCGACATCTCCAAGGGGTTGCAAATTCCGCTGGCGGCGGCTGAACGGATCAAGACCCGGCACGGCGGGCTTTATGCCACCGGCATGGACGACCGCGAGATGATCGACATCGGTGGCGACAGTGGCGACTGGGAAAAGGACCGCCGCCAGATCAGCCGCACCGAACTGATCGGCATCATGCGGCCACGGGTCGAGGAGATACTGGAAGAAGTCCGTGCCACGCTGGACGCGGCGGGCTTTGACAGCCTGCCCAGCCAGCAGATCGTGCTGACCGGCGGCGCAAGCCAGATCCCCGGCCTTGACGGCATCGCGACGCGGGTGCTGGGCCAGCGCGTGCGGCTTGGTCGTCCGTTGCGGGTGCAGGGCCTGCCGCAGGCGGCAACCGGGGCGGCATTCGCCAGCGCGGTTGGCCTGTGTCTGTTTGCAGCGCACCCGCAAGACGAATGGTGGGACTTCGAAATTCCCAGCGAACGCTATCCTGCCCGGTCGCTGCGGCGCGCGGTTAAATGGTTCAAGGACAACTGGTGACCACAATATGAGGCCCCCACGGCGAAATACCGCTGAAATTGCGGGAAATACCCCCAGATTTCGCGGATTGGTCAAGTTTTTCTCGTGACCTTTGTGCCGGTTGTGGATAGAATCGTGGATAAGTCGGTTGTCTGTTTGAATTTTCGAACAAGAACAGCCGGATAAAAACAAATGGCGGATAAAGGGACAGGCAAACCCATGGCACTCAATCTGACGATGACTCCCGAGCGTGAAGAGCTTAAGCCGCGCATCACCGTCTTTGGTGTTGGTGGGGCGGGCGGCAACGCGGTCAACAACATGATCGACAAGAACCTGGAGGGGGTCGAGTTTGTCGTGGCAAATACCGATGCGCAGGCGCTGCAGCAAAGCCGGGCCCACAGCCGCATCCAGATGGGTGTGAAGGTAACCGAAGGTCTTGGCGCAGGTGCGCGGCCTACGGTTGGTGCAGCGGCGGCCGAAGAGACGATCGAGGAGATTGTCGATCATCTGGCCGGCGCACACATGTGTTTCATCACCGCAGGTATGGGTGGCGGCACCGGCACCGGCGCTGCCCCGATCATCGCGCAGGCCGCGCGTGAGCTGGGCGTGCTGACCGTTGGCGTCGTCACCAAGCCCTTCCAGTTCGAGGGCAACAAGCGGATGCGTCAGGCCGAAGAAGGCATTGATGCGCTGCAAAAGGTCGTCGATACGCTTATCATCATCCCGAACCAGAACCTGTTCCGGCTGGCCAACGAACGCACGACATTCACCGAAGCTTTCGCGATGGCCGACGATGTCCTTTATCAGGGCGTCAAGGGTGTGACCGACCTGATGGTGCGCCCAGGCCTGATCAACCTCGACTTTGCCGATGTCCGCGCCGTGATGGACGAGATGGGCAAGGCAATGATGGGCACCGGCGAAGCATCGGGCGATGACCGGGCAATCCAGGCTGCGGAAAAGGCGATTGCCAACCCGCTTCTGGACGAAATCAGCCTGCATGGCGCAAAGGGTGTTCTGATCAACATCACCGGCGGCCATGACCTGACCCTGTTCGAACTGGACGAAGCCGCGAACATCA
This sequence comes from uncultured Rhodobacterales bacterium, assembly GCA_903917595.1. Lineage (GTDB taxonomy): Bacteria > Pseudomonadota > Alphaproteobacteria > Rhodobacterales > Rhodobacteraceae > Tabrizicola > Tabrizicola rara. Next base: position 8,599 of record CAIXBE010000510.1, on the reverse strand, counting down.
TCCGCGAAAAAGTTGATCCGGACGCGAATATCATCGTCGGCTCGACGCTTGACACCAGCATGGAGGGCCGCATCCGCGTGTCGGTCGTGGCCACCGGAATCGACGTATCGTCCGCCCGGTCGGATGCCCCTGTCGCGCGCCGGACGATGGCGGTGCCGCTGACGCTGACCCCGACCCATCAGGTCGAAGCCGCGCGCCCTGCACCTGTCGCTCCTCGGGTAATTGAAGCCCCGGTCAACCTGGTCGAAGAGATCGAGGACCTGGAGCGCTTCGACGCGATGGCCTCTCAGGCCGAGAGTGCCGATGCGTATGATCGGGTCGATGACATGCCCGCTCCGGCCTATCGCCCGCAACCGGCCCCACAACCCGCGATGGCGCGTGCTGCACCCGCGTCGATCGAGGCTGACGCCGGTGATTTCGTCGCCCCGCGTCCGCGGTCAGCCGGACAACCGACGCCAGAGGCGCTTGCCCGCCTGCAGGCTGCCGTTTCCCGTCCCGGCGGTGCCGCAGCTGCGCCCAGATTCACGCGTCCATCCCCGATCAACGCCGCCCCTGCGCCTGCTCCGGCCCCCGCTGCCGCCAAACCGCGCTTTGGGATCGGGTCGCTGATCAACCGCATGTCGGGCCACGCCGAGGCTGAGCGCGCAAACCCGGCTGCGGGCCGTGCCCAGCCTCCTGTCACCGCTTATGACGACGATGCCGACATGGGCAGCGATCAGGACCGGATCGAGATTCCCGCCTTTCTGCGCCGCCAGGCGAACTGAAGCCAAGGGTTTCGCGTGATTGAAAGGGCCCGGTCTTCCGGGCTCTTTCCATTTTTAACAAGGACTTAGGCGCATTTCACCCCTGTTACAGACCGTCACAAAGAGTGAATTGAGCTTCGCCCTCCGCGCGGCTAGCTAGTCGTTAACAGGACGCTAAATTTGGGCGTCTTTTGACAAAAGGCCATGTGATCCTTGCAGAACCAGTTGAACTCACCTGCAAGCTTTACCGGATTTGGCCTGCACAGCGGGGCTCCGGTCCGTATGGTCGTTCACGGGGCACCAAATGGTTACGGCGTCTGGTTCCGTCGCAGCGATGTGGCAGACAGGGACCCGATGGTTCCCGCGATCTGGGATGCGGTCACCCCGTCGCGGCTTTGCACGGTGGTCGAAAACGCTGACGGGATATCGGTTTCCACCATCGAACACTTGATGGCTGCGCTTGCCGGTTGCGGTATCCACAACGCGCTTGTCGTGATTGACGGCCCGGAAGTTCCAATCCTTGACGGGTCAGCCGCGCCCTTTGTTGCGGGCTTTCTGGACGCTGGACTGGACCGGATCGACGCCCCGGTGCGGGCGGTTCGGGTTCTGAAAACGGTCGAAGTGCGTGACGGTTCTGCCATGGCCCGGCTTGAACCTGCCGAAATGCTGGAAATCGACTTCCGCATCGACTTTGAGGATGCTGCGATCGGCACCCAGACCCGTCACCTGAACCTGGCCAACGGCGCTTTCGTGCGTGAACTGTCCGACAGCCGCACCTTTTGCCGTCAATCCGACGTCGACAGTATGCGTGAGGCTGGTCTGGCGCTGGGTGGCACGCTGGAAAACGCCGTGGTGTTTGAGGGTGACAAGGTTCTGTCGCCGGGCGGCCTGCGCTATCTGGACGAACCAGTGCGCCACAAGATGCTGGATGCGCTTGGCGATCTTGCGTTGGCAGGCGGGCCGATCCTTGGCCGCTATACCGGTGACCGGGCCGGCCATGCGCTGACGAACCGCCTGCTTCGTGCGCTTTTCGCGGACCCGGACGCCTGGTGCGCGGTGGAATGCGGGCCGCAGACGCTGGGCAAACTGCCTGGCGTTGGCGTGCATGCGGGTGATCTTCCTCGCGCGCGGGCCTGACCGGCGACAGCACGCAGCAACATCCTTCGGACACGGCTTGGGAAAAGTGAAGAAAGGCGTTTTGCGCCCCGGATTTTTCTGTGATAGGACGTTTCCAAGACGGGCAAATACCGGGCAAATCGCCCGGACCAAAAGTTGGGCAGCAGGTTTGGATAAGCGGAAGATGTCAGGCAGGCAACGCGGCGCAGGGTTCTTCATGGCGGCGCTTCTGGTGGCTTTGGTCGCCGCTTGCGCGCCCAAATCGCGCGACCGCGCGCTGGATACCTATACCGCCGAGGAGATCTACAAAAAGGGTGAGCTTGAGCTGGAAACCGGCAAGCGCCCGAAAGACGCGCTGATCTATTTCCAGGAGGTCGAGCGGCTTTATCCCTATACCGAATTTGCCAAGCGCGCGCTGATCATGCAGGCCTTTACCCATCACAAGGCCAAGGAATACCCCGAAGCCCGTGATGCGGCGCAGCGGTTCCTTGATTTCTATCCCGGTGACGAAGACGCGCCCTATGCTTTGTATTTGATGGCATTGTCTTACTACGATCAGATCGACGATGTCGGCCGTGACCAAGGCATCACCTTCCAGGCGCTGGTCGGCATGCGTGACGTGATCGAGACTTATCCCGACAGCGAATATGCCCGGTCGGCGATTCTCAAGTTCGATCTGGCCTTCGACCAACTTGCCGCCAAAGAGATGGAGGTTGGCCGTTATTACCTGAAACGCCGTCATTATGCCGCCGCGATCAACCGATTCCGCGTCGTAGTACAGGACTTCCAGACCACCAGCCACACCGCCGAGGCGCTGCACCGGTTGGTAGAGTGCTATCTGGGGTTAGGCCTGAACGACGAGGCGCAGACATCGGCCGCGATCCTGGGCTTCAACTACCAGTCTTCGCCGTTCTATGATGACAGCTTCCGTCTGTTGAAAGGCCGTGGCTTGTCGCCCGAAGCCAAGGGCGAAAGCTGGCTGCGTCAGGTCTACCGCCAGATGGTGCGGGGCGAGTGGTTGTAGCAATGGTGGGTGGCATCACCCACCCGACGGGCGCCGAATATGCTGCGTAGCCTTGAAATCCGCGATGTGCTGATCATCGACCGGCTGGCGATGGAGCTTGGCCCCGGCCTGAACGTCCTCACGGGTGAGACGGGGGCCGGCAAGTCGATTCTGCTGGACGCGCTTGGCTTTGTCCTTGGCTGGCGAGGGCGGGCCGAACTGGTGCGGCAAGGGGCGGCACAAGGCGAAGTGACCGCCGTTTTTGACCTTGACCCCGGCCATGCCGCGCGGGCGGTACTGTCCGAAGCCGGGATCGGGGTCGAGGATGAGCTGATCCTGCGCCGGGTCAATTCGTCTGATGGCCGCAAGACCGCCTGGGTCAACGACCGTCGCGTCTCGGGCGAGGTGCTGCGCGATCTGTCCGACCATCTCGTCGAGCTACACGGCCAGCACGACGACCGGGGCCTGTTGAACCCGCGCGGCCACCGGGCGCTTCTGGACAGTTTTGCCGGGCTGGACCTTGGCCCGTTGCGCCAGGCCTGGACCGCGCAGCGGCAAGCGCGTGCCGCGCTGACTGAGGCCGAGACCACGCTTGCCCGCGCCGGGGCTGAAGAAGACTTCCTCCGCCATGCGGTGAAAGAGTTGAACAAGCTGAATCCCTTGCCGGGTGAGGAAGCGACCCTGGATGCCCGCCGCCGTCTGATGCAAGCTGCGGGCCGCATCCGTGACGATGTCGTGCGCGCCCATTCCTCCCTGTCCGACGACGGCGCCGAGGGCCGGATGCGCGACGCTTTGCGTTGGCTGGAAGGCGCGACCGACCGCGCCGAAGGGCGGCTGGACGGTGCCTTGTCGGCCCTGAACCGGGCGTTGATCGAATTGGGTGAGGCGCAGGCCGGGGTCGAGGGGGCGATCACGGCGCTGGAATTTGATCCCGCTGACCTTGAAGCCGCCGAAGAACGCCTGTTCGCCATTCGCGCGCTGGCCCGCAAGCATGGCGTGGCACCCGACGATCTTGGCGGTTTTGCTGATACACTGCGCGACCGGTTGCAGGCCATTGACGGCGGCGCGGCGGGAATGGCGCGTCTGGCCATGGCGGTGACCGAGGCCGAAGCGGTCTTTGCCGCCGAGGCCGCGCGGGTGACTGGTGCGCGGAGCGAGGCCGCCACCCGGCTGGACGCCGCCATGGCCGCCGAACTGGCGCCGCTGAAGATGGAGCGGGCGGTCTTTCTCACCGAAATCACGCCGGGTGAACCGGGGCCAGAGGGCGTTGACGCGGTAACCTATACCGTCGCCACCAACCCCGGCGCACCGGCGGGCGCGCTGAACCGCATCGCCTCGGGCGGGGAACTTTCGCGGTTTTTGCTGGCGCTCAAGGTCTGCCTGACTGGCGACAGCCCCGGCCTGACGCTGATCTTCGACGAGATCGACCGCGGTGTCGGCGGTGCCACGGCTGACGCGGTGGGCCGCAGGCTTCAGGCGCTTGCGAGTGGCGCGCAGGTGCTGGTGGTGACGCACAGCCCACAGGTCGCGGCCTTTGGCGCGCAGCACTGGCGGGTCGAAAAGCGGGTGACCGGGGACCAGACCCTGTCGACGGTCACCGCACTTGGTGATGATGAGCGGGTCGAAGAAATCGCCCGGATGCTGGCCGGTGACACCGTGACCGAAGCCGCCCGCGCCGCCGCCCGGGCGTTGCTGCAAGCCTAGGCGGTTTGCCGAATGTTTCTGCAAGATGTCAAAAGCCATGCGCCTTGTGCATGACGGCTTTCGCCCAACGGGTCTGTAATGCTGCGTTGCAGCGTCCTATGTTCATCCCAAGAACAAAGGAGACATGTTATGTTCAAGATCCTTAAATCGCTGCGCAACCTGCCGTCGCGTGCGGAAGTCGAGCTGGACTATCTGAACGCTTCGGTCAGCCTTTTCGACCTTGAGCGCCGCCAGCGCGAAGTGGAAAATGGCCTGTTTCGCCGGTCAAGCTTTGACTATTGAGCACGGCTAGACTGCCCAGGCTAAGCTAAACCGGCACCACCTTACCGGGGTTCATCAGGCCCAAGGGGTCAAGGGCGCGCTTTAGCGTGCCCATGACCTGCCAGCCTGCACCATGCTCGGCCGCCATGTGGACCAGCTTGCCAAAGCCCACGCCATGCTCGCCGGTGATGGTGCCGCCCAGCCGCAGACTGCGGTCCGCCATCCGGGCGGCCAGCGCCTTGGCCGTCGCAACTTCGGACGCGACCTCGGGCCGCACCAGCAAGATTGCGTGGAAATTGCCATCGCCGACATGGCCAAGGATCGGCCCCGGAATGCCGGATGCGGCAATGTCCGCCCGCGTCTCGTCGACCGCCACGGCCAGCGCCGAAATCGGCACGCAGACATCCGTCACCACCGCCTTTGCCCCCGGCCGCGAGGCCAGAATAGCCCGGTAGGCACTGTGCCGCGCGGCCCAGAGGCGGCTGCGGTCTTCGGTCCGTTCGGCCCATTGCAGGTCTGCGGCCCCGAACCCTGCGGCAAGGTCGCGAAAGCGGCGGATGTCTTCGGCAAGGCCTTCGGGATGACCGTGAAACTCGACCAATAGCTGCGGGGTCAAGGGCAGGGTCAGGCCCGAGAACGCATTGCAGGCCGCAACGGTTTCGGTGTCCAGAAGCTCGATCCGGGCGGGGGACAGGCCCATCTGCATGGTGGCAATCACGCAGTCCACCGCTTCGGTCACGCCCGGAAAGCCTGCAACCGCGGTCATCACCGCCTCGGGCTGGCCATGCAGCCGCAGGGTCAGTTCCGTGATCAGGCCCAGCGTCCCCTCTGAGCCGACAAAGAGCGCCGTGAGATCATACCCCGCCGAGGATTTCGGCGCACAAGACCCGGTGCGGATGATGGTGCCATCCGCCAGCACCACGACCAGCCCCCGCACATTGTCGCGCATCGTGCCGTAACGCACGGCGGTCGTGCCGGAAGCGCGCGTTGCCGCCATGCCGCCAAGGCTTGCATTTGCCCCCGGATCGACCGGAAACATCAGGCCGGTGGTGCGCAATGCTTGGTTCAGCGCCTCACGCGTGATGCCGGGCTGGACGCGGACCAGACGGTCCTCGGGCCGCACCTCAAGCATCTGGGCCATGTCGCGGAAATCGACCACCACCCCGCCGTTCAGCGCCAGCGCGTGGCCTTCCAGTGAGGTGCCTGCCCCCCAGCCGATCAGCGGCACCAGATGCCGGGTCGACCAGCGGGCCAGGCTTGCGACCTCATCCGTGTCGCGGGGAAAGACCACCGCATCGGGCAAACCTGCGGCAATCAGGCTTTCGCTTTGCGCATGTTCGGTCAGAACGGCGGTTGAAATGGAAACGCGCGCCCCAAAAAGGCTGCGCAGATCGGCAAGGGCGGGGTCGGTCAGCATGGGCCGACCCTAAACCGTCCAGCGCGGGGTGCAAGCCTTGCACCTTGGCGCGGGCTTGGAGTATGGGACGCACATCCGACAGAAGGGAAAAGCCCATGAAAGCCGCCGTCATCACTTTCCCCGGGTCGAACTGCGACCGTGACCTTGCCCTGGCCTTCGAGAGCGCGGGATTCGAGGTCGCGCGGGTCTGGCACAAGGACAGCACCCTGCCGCAAGGCGTGGATGTGGTCGGTGTGCCCGGAGGGTTCTCGTTCGGTGACTACCTGCGCTGCGGGGCCATTGCGGCGCAGTCGCCGATTTCTTCGGCGATCAAGGCCCATGCAACTCGGGGCGGCTATGTGCTGGGCATCTGCAACGGCTTTCAGGTCATCACCGAAATGGGGCTGTTGCCCGGGGTGTTGATGCGCAATGCCACGCTGAAATTCGTCTGCCGCACCCTGACCCTGCGGGTGGCGACCACGCAGTCGGATTTCACCCGCGCCTATGCCAAGGGCCAGGACATCCGCATCCCGATTGCGCATCACGATGGCAACTATACCATTGATCCCGAAGGTCTGGCCCGGCTGAAAGGCGAAGACCGCATCGCTTTCACCTACGGTGAAAACCCCAACGGCAGCATGGCCGACATTGCCGGCATCCTGTCGGAAAACCGCCGTGTGTTGGGCATGATGCCCCACCCCGAGCGGGCGAACGAAGCCGCCCTTGGCAGCGCCGATGGTCGGCCGATGTTCGCCAGCCTGATGGGCGGGATGGCGCTGGCCTGATCGCCATCGGCTTGAGGGTGGCCGGACCCAGGCCTAATCTTGACCCATGACGATGACCGACGCCCCCCCCACAACCGAAGCTGACGCCGGCATGCCGTTGCGCGTCAAGCTGGCGGTGGTGTTCCTTATTCTGGTGGCGATCGGCATCATTTTGGTGTCGAACCGGTTCCTGACCGACCGCTATACCGCCGACACCCGCAACCGGGCCGAGCTGCGGCTTGCGCTGTATACCGGCAATCTGATGGCCGAGCTGCAGCGGACCTCCGTGGTGCCCTTGCTTTTGTCGCGCGACCCCGAATTGGTGCGGGCGCTGCGCGACGGTGACTATTCCCAGACCTCGGCCAAGCTGATCGCGTTGCAGACCGAAATCGGCGTCGCGTCGATCCGGCTTCTGGCCAGCGATGGCCGCATTGTCGGGGCGACCGACCGCAATGTGCTGGGCACCGACAACCGCAACGATGGGTTTTTCGTCGATGCGCAGCGCACCAGCGAAACCGCCTTTACGGCGGCCAAGCGGGAGTCCGGCGGCTTTGACTTTGTCTACTCGCGCGCGGTTCAGGCCGAAGGGTTGACGCTTGGGGTGATCGTGGTTTCGGTTGACCTGATGAAATACGAACGCGCCTGGTCGGGGCTGCAGGATGCCATTCTGGTCACCGACAGCGAGGGCGTGGTGATCCTTGCCACCGAATCGCGCTGGCGCGGGCAGTTGGTCGACGACGCACTGGCGCTGCGCGACCCGCCGTCGGCAATCTCACGTGCGCTGCGGGCCACGACCGACTGGGCGCAGGATCCGCCCGACGCCTATGTCCGCGGCGAAGCGGTGATGAAGTCCGAAACCCGGGTGCCGTTCCGCGGCTGGAAGATCACCAGCTTTACCGCCTATGGGTCGATCCGCGAGCAGGTGAACGGTATTCTGGCGCTGGAGATCATGGGTTTTGCCATCCTGATGTCCTTTACCTTTTACATGCTCAGCCGCCGCGCATGGTCGCAGTCGATGTCCTTCAAACGCGAATCGGCGGAACTGCGGCTGCTGAACGCCCGGCTGCAGCGCGCGATTGCGGAACGGGAAAAGGTCAAGAAAGACCTTAAGGATGCCGAACTAACGCTGGCGCAATCGTCGAAACTGGCGGTCCTGGGCGAAATGTCCGCCGCCGTCAGCCACGAATTGAACCAGCCCTTGGCCGCGATGAAGACCTATCTTGCCGGGGCGCGGCTGCTGTTGCAGCGCCGCCGCCCGGAGGAGGCTTTGTCGTCCTTCCAGCGCATCGACGATCTGATCGAACGGATGGGGGCGATCACCCGGCAGCTGAAATCCTATGCCAGAAAGGGCGGCGAGGCGTTCGAAGAGGTCGACCTGCGCTCCGCCGTCTCGACTGCCCTTGCGATGATGGAGCCGCAGTTGAAGGCCCGCGTGGTCAAGATCAGCCGGGGCATGCCGCGCCAGCCGGTCCTGGTCATGGCCGACCGGCTGCGGGTGGAACAGGTGATCATCAACCTGTTGCGCAACGCGCTGGACGCGACCAAGGACGTGGCTGATCCACAGATCGACCTTCTGTTGTCGGCAGGCGAAACCGCGACGCTGACGGTGCGC
>CAIXBE010000509.1 GCA_903917595.1 uncultured Rhodobacterales bacterium | reverse complement strand
CAATTCCCACTCTACCTCGCGCCCATGGCACGCGCACCCCTTCTTCAGCTTTCCGGCATCTCGCTTACTTACGGCGGCAATCCCCTGTTTGACGAGCTTACCCTGACCGTCCAGCCCGGCGACCGCATCGCCCTTGTAGGCCGCAACGGCAGCGGCAAGTCGACGCTGATGAAGGTGATGGCCGGGCTGGTCGAACCCGACAAGGGCATCCGCGTGGTCCCGCCCGGGGTCAGCGTCGGGTACATGGAGCAGGACCCGGAACTGTCCGGCTTTGCCACGCTGGGCGATTTTGCTGCCTCGAACCTGCCCGAGGGGCTGGAATACCGGCTTGCGGTCGTGGCTGAAGGACTGAAGTTCAACCCCGAAGCCCCGGTTGCCACAGCCTCGGGCGGCGAACGCCGTCGCGCGGCGCTGGCCAAACTGCTGGCCGAGGCCCCGGAACTGATGCTTCTGGACGAGCCGACCAACCACCTCGATATCCAGGCCATCGAATGGCTGGAGGCCGAGCTTTCCACCACCCGCACCGCGTTTGTGCTGATCTCCCACGATCGCGCGTTTTTGCGGACATTGACCCGCGCCACGCTGTGGATCGACCGCGGCGAAGTCCGCCGCCGTGACGCAGGCTTTGAGGGATTTGAGGAGTGGCGCGAAACGATGTGGGCCGAGGAAGACGAAGCCCGCCACAAGCTGGACCGCAAGATCAAGGCCGAAGCGAAATGGGCGGTCGAGGGGATTTCGGCCCGCAGGAAACGCAATCAGGGCCGGGTCCGGGCCTTGCAGGCGCTGCGGTCCGACCGCGCAGCACAGATCCGGCGGCAGGGGACAGCGGCCTTCGGGCTGGACAGCGGTCCGGTGTCGGGCAAAAAGGTGATCGAGGCCGAGGGGCTGACCAAGACCTTTGGCGACACCCTGATCGTCAAGGATTTTTCCCTGCGGGTCCTGCGCGGTGACCGGGTGGCCTTCGTCGGCCCGAACGGGGTCGGGAAGACCACCGTTCTCAAGATGTTGACCGGTGAACTTGAACCGGACGGCGGCAAGGTAACCCTTGGCACCAACCTTGAAATCGCGGTCTTCGATCAGACCCGCACCCGGCTTGACCTGAACGCCAGCCTTTGGGACAACCTGACCGTTGATCCGCTGATGCAAGTGTCGGGCGCGTCGGATCAGGTGATGGTGCGGGGCCAGCCGAAACATGTGGTCGCCTACCTCAAGGATTTTCTCTTCGACGAGGCCCGCGCCCGCGCGCCGGTGCGCAGCCTGTCGGGCGGTGAACGCGCGCGGCTTCTCCTTGCCAAACTGATGGCGCAACCGTCGAACCTACTTATTCTGGACGAGCCGACCAACGATCTTGATGTTGAGACGCTGGATCTGCTGCAAGACATCCTTGGCGACTATGACGGCACCGTCCTTCTGGTCAGCCACGACCGCGATTTCATCGACCGGATTGCCACCTCGACCGTGGCGATGGAAGGCGACGGCCGCGCCAGCGTCTATCCCGGCGGCTGGTCGGACTATGTGGCGCAGCGTGGCAAGCCGTTGGACGAGGCGGCGAGACCCGCTGCACGCGCCGGGCAGGGAGCGTCACCTAAGCCGGACACGGCGGCGCGGGCGTCCGCTTTGTCCTTTACCGAAAAGAAGCGGCTGGACGATCTGCCCGCCCAGATCGCCAAGCTTGAAGCCGAGATCGCCAAGCTGTCCAATCTGCTTGCCGACCCCCAGCTTTTCACCCGCGAGCCGGTCAAGTTCCGCAAGGCGACCGAGGCGATGGCCGACCGCCAAACCGCCCTTGCCACCGCTGAATCCGACTGGCTGGAATTGGCCGACCGCGCCTGACCCGGGCTTTTTCGGCCGCATTCGGCCCAAACCGCCCGGACCGTGTGGCGGGTCGTCGCCACTTGGTCCCTTGCCCCATCACCGCTGCGTGAGCGGTCCTTGTGGCCCGCGCCACCGACCGCCAGCCTTCAAGGGCCACTCTCACAAGAGCGGCCAATGAAGGAGAAAGACATGCAAACGAAATCAGCAGTGATTCGGGCGATGGCAATAGCCTCGTCCTTTGCCGCGATGACTGTGGCCCCGGCTTTCGCGGGTGGCCCGACCACGGCGGCACCCGAACCGGTGATCAGTCCCGCCGCAGAGCCTTACGTCGCACCCGGCATCGACTGGTCCGGGGCCTATGTCGGCGGCCAGATCGGTTACGTCGATACCAACACGACCGGCGGCGCGCTGGACGGCTACGGCATGATCGGCGGCGTCCATGCCGGCTATCGCTGGGACATGGGCACCTTTGTCGCTGGGGTCGAAATGGACCACGACGCAGCAAAGGTCGATCTTGGCCCCACGCCCGGCGACACGCTGGACGCTGTCACCCGGCTGAAACTGACCGCGGGCACCGAAATGGGCGACGCTTTGCTTTACGGTGCCCTTGGCGGCGCGCATGCCAGTGCGACGGTCGGCGGTGCCGACCTGACTGACAACGGCTATTTTCTGGGGGCAGGGGTGACCTATGCCTTGACCGACAGCTTGACCCTGGGCGGCGAAGTCTTGCAGCACCAGTTCAACGACTTTGACGGCTCGGGCGTTGATCTGGACGCAACCACAGTGACGGCAAGGGTCGGCTTCCGTTTCTAAAACAATGACTTGCGGCGCGATCTTCTTTCGCGCCGCAAACCGGTCATGGCGCGATCAGGGGCAATTCGCCAGCGGCTGCAGGATAAAGCTGCGGTCATCGCCCCGGTGGCTTTCCAGCGTTACATAATCGGGGTTTGCCTCAAAGCTCATCCCATAGCGGCCGACCTCGATCAGCACGCCGCCATTCTTGGCCGCCGACAGGGTAAACGACCCCGCGTCGCCCTCCATCCCACAATCAAGTTGCCCTGGTGCGCCATTCTCGCAATAGGCATAGCCTTCGATATCGCCACCAGGCACACCCCGCACCGAACCGACGATCCAGAGACCGATCATGGGATGGGCAATGGCGAAATCCGGCGCTATCGCCAGCATGGTCACACGCTGCTCGGGATGGCTGTTCAGATGATCCGACGAATAGCTGCGGCCATAGCAGCTTGCCTCATTTGGAAAGAAGGCTGGAATGGCATTTTCTGCCGCCGCAGGTATCGCGGAAAAGGTCAGAATTGCCGCGCAAATATATGACTTCATTACCATTTTCCGCTTGCACCACCGCCGTCCGACGACCCGCCGCCAAAACCGCCGCTGTCGTGATTGCTGGACCCCGTGTTGGCATTCGGATCATGCGCAGAGGCGTAGGAGTATGGAATCACATAAGACTGTCGGTCGATGAACCCGCAGGAGGTGCAGGTCAGATGCTGCAGCCCGGTGCCCGGTTCGGCTTGGGTCGGCACGGTAATCGTCTCGCGCTTGCGGGTCAGCGCCACAGCGGCGCAACTCGGGCAAGTCCGACTGATGCGGCGGCTGCGCCAAGTGCGAAAGCCAAGAAACGCGAAGATGCCGACAAAGATCAACCCGAACGGAAAACCCGTGCTTTCATCCTCGAATCCGCTGCTTTCGGTGACCACCTCACCGGCCAAAAAAGGCGTGATCAGCCTTTCGCGGGTGGACAGGATTGCCGCTTGGATCCCGGCGGCCATCCGCCCCTCACGCAATTCGGGCAATAGCGCCGTCGACAGCACCCGCGCGGCACGTCCGTCATAAACGGGGTCATAACCCGCCCCGAGCGCAATCCGCGCCTCCCGCGACTCGGTGTCCAGCAAGATCAGGATACCGTCGTTGCGCTTGGTGTCGCCGATGCCCCAGGCGTTGAACAGGGCCTTGCTGTAATCCTCGATCCGCATCCCCTCACCGCCTTGCGAGGCGATGCCGGGAACGGTCACCACGACCATATGAATCCCCGTGGTTTCACGGGTTTCGGTCAAAAGCTGGGTGATCCGCGCCTCTTCATCGCCATACAGCATGCCTGCGAAATCCGACAAATTGTCGGTCATCGGGTCGGGCAGGGCGGCCGGCAAATCCTGCGCCTGTGCCACCGGGGTCAGGATCGGGGCAAGCATCAGGAGTATCGCAAGTCTTCTGAGTATCTTCATGCAAGCAGATCTCGGACCGTCTTTGCGATCACCATGACATCTTCGCGGCAACAGTCAAATGATCCGACGGTGACCCGGATGACAAATCGCCCGTCAACGCGGGTTTGTGTCAGATAGATACGCCCGTCATCGTTGATCCGGGTCAAAAGCGCCTCGGTCGCCGCGTCATCTTGCAGCGCAAAGGTGAACAGCGACAGGCGCGGTTCGGTGATGATCGCCACACCGGGCAGGGCGGCCAACTGGTCCCGCGCCTCGGCTGCCCAGGCCACATGGTTGCGGATGCGGCTGCGCAGGCCCTCCAGCCCATAGGCGCGCAGCACGAACCACAGCTTCAACGCGCGGAACCTGCGACCCAAGGGCACTGTCCATTCGTTGAAATTGACAATCTCTTCGCGCCCCGCCGTTTCCAGATAGCTTGGCCGCAGCCCCAGTGTCCGCACCTGAGCCCCCGGATCGCGCAGGAACTGGACCGAGCAGTCGAACTGCGCCCCCAGCCATTTGTGCGGGTTGAAGACAATGGAATCCGCGCCCTCGATCCCGGCCCAAAGGCTGCGAAACTCCGGGCAGATCATCGCCGACCCGGCCCAAGCGGCATCGACATGGGTCGGCAGACCCTCGGCCCTTGCCACGGCGACGCAATCGGCGATGCGGTCGAATGCCCCGACCCCAGTGCCGCCGGCGCACAGAATCACGCCCGCCGGCTGCAGCCCCGCCGCGCGGTCGGCCCGGATTGCCGCCTGCAGCGCCGCCCCGGTCATCGCGCGCATGTCATCGGTCGCGACCTTGACCAGATTGTCCTGCCCGATCCCCGCCACCCGGATCGCCTTGTCGACCGAACTGTGAGTCTCCGCGCTGGCATAAAACCGCAACACCGGAGCGCCTGATAACCCCGCCGTCAGCCCCCGCCACCGCAACGCCTGTTCCCGCATCGTCAGCACCGCCGACAGGGTCGCCGTCGTCGCCGAATCGTGGATCGTGCCGGTGAAATCCTTTGGCAAACCCAAAGCCTGCCGCAGCCAACCCATCATCACCTGCTCCACCTCGGTCGCGGCGGGCGAGGTCTGCCAGATCAGCGCATTGCAGCCCATCGCATTGACCAGTTGCTCGGCCAACATGCTGGCAGGGGCGGCGTTGGCCGGGAAATAGGCAAAGAACCGCGGGTGCTGCCAGTGGGTCATTCCGTCCGGCACGATACGCTCGAAGTCCTGCCAGATCACCTCCATCGCCTCGGCCTGTTCCGGAGCAGCCCCCGGCAACTGCCGCGCCACTGCCCCCGGCACCAATGGCGCGCGCACCGGGCGGTCGCGCAAACCGCCGTGATAGTCGGCAGCCCAGTCAGCCGCCCGCTTTGACCACAACCTCAGGCCTTCATGATCCACGTCATTTTCCCCTACAGCGCGCAACTAGGCATCTTCATGGCATTTTTACAACGCGCCACCCTGATCCCGACATCGCAGGTCCATCTTGCGGCCTTGGTGGTTCCTTAGGGAATCAGTCCTAGAAAAGAAACCAACTTGTCTGTGAGAGGATGCCATGTCCCAAACTCGTCGCGCGGCCCTGTTGGGCCTTACCGCTGTTCTTCTGTCGGCTTGTGTCGGTGGCGGAGGCAGCTTCAAGACCGAATATGATCCCCTGGGGGCCGATGTGTCCCGGGCCTGGCGTCTGGCCGAGGTGCGGGTTGCCGTGCCGGATTCTCTCACGATAAGTGAAGAGGAGACGCTTCTGCCCAACGCCGACATCGTCTGGCGTGAAGATCCGTTGGGGGATCGTCGCGCTCAGGTCGCTACGATCATGAAGAACGCGATTGCTACCGGTGCCAGCGGCTTGCGCGGCTCGCGCCCGGTGATCATCGACGTGACCGTGACCCGGTTCCACGCCCTGACCTTCCGCGCCGAACAAAGCGAATCGGACTGGGGCGTCCACAACATCAAGTTCAACGCCCGGGTGCTGGATGCCAGCACCGGTGCGGTCTTGCTTGAAACCGTGACCATCCGCGCTGAACTTCCGGCGCTGTCCGGTGCCGCGATGCGCGCCGCCCGGGCCAAGGGCCAGACGCAAAAGAAGATGATCTCGAACCACGTCGCGCGCACGATTGCGGGCTGGCTGGGCACCGGGCCGGACAACCGCAACGACTTCAGCCGTCAGGGCAACTGACCCGACCACCTTCAGGGTTCCGGGGGCACACTCCGGAACCCCTCCACGTCGGCACACTTGCAAGCGCTCCATTTGCCATGCTAATCCCACCGACATGACGACGTGGCACAACATCCGCACCGCTTGCATTACCCGCTGACCTTGGTCGCGCGGGCGCTTCGTCATTCCCCAGCAGAATGAAAAGCCGGTCCCGCGCAGGGTGCTGCTTGGCTGAGATATCGGGACGACTGACATGGTGACGATCCGCCTGACCAATTCCAAAACCCGCACGAAGCAAGACTTCGTGCCGATTGATGCGTCGAATGTGCGGATGTATCTCTGCGGCCCCACCGTCTATGACCGCGCGCATCTGGGCAACGCCCGGCCTGTCATCGTCTTCGACGTGCTGAACCGGCTGTTGCGCTACGTTTACGGGCCCGATCACGTCACCTACGTCCGCAACTTCACCGACGTCGACGACAAGATCAACGCCGAGGCATTGCGCCGTCAAAAGGCCGGCGCCCCGGGTACGCTGGAAGACCTGATCACCCAGCGGACCAATGAAACCATCGCCTGGTATCACGCCGACATGGACGCCTTGGGGGCCGCGCGCCCCGACCATGAACCCCGCGCGACCGAGTATATCGGGCAAATGGTGGCGATGATTTCCGGCCTGATCGCCAGCGGCCACGCTTATGAGGCGAACGGTCACGTCCTGTTCCGCGTCCGGTCCTACAAGGACTACGGCAAGCTTTCGGGCCGGTCCATCGACGACATGATCGCCGGCGCAAGGGTCGAGGTCGCTCCCTTCAAGGAAGACCCGATGGATTTCGTCCTGTGGAAACCGTCCTCGGGCGAGGAGCCGGGTTGGGCCTCACCGTGGGGCAAAGGCCGCCCCGGTTGGCACATCGAATGCTCCGCGATGTCCCACGAACTTCTGGGGGAATCCTTCGACATCCACGGCGGCGGGCTGGACCTGCAATTTCCCCACCACGAAAACGAGATCGCCCAAAGCGCCTGCGCCCACCCGCATGGCGGCTTTGCCAACTATTGGCTCCACAACGAGATGCTGCAGGTCGAGGGCAAGAAGATGTCCAAGAGCTTGGGCAATTTCTTCACTGTGCGGGATTTGCTGGAGCAAGGCGTGCCGGGCGAGGTGATCCGGTTCGTGTTTCTGATGACGCATTACCGCAGCCCGATGGACTGGACGGCGGAAAAGGCGCGGCAGGCAGAGGCAACGTTGAGAAGAGTTGCTGAGTTTCTTCACTCAGATCCGGGGTCACTGCCTTTTGTAGACAGGAATTCGGTAAAGCCGCCTGAGGACGTCGTCGAGGCGTTGGCAAATGATCTCAACACCGCTTCAGCACTCACCCATGTCAGCAGATACCTGAAGGAGCGTGACTATGTCTCACTTCTCGGAGCGCTCAGAATTCTTGGTTTCTATCCTGATGCAATAAAGTTGAGATTTTCGCCGTTTGCCGTTCGGGCTATCCAGAACGAATTTTCGCAAGGCTACACGGTAAGGACTTTTGGTCTCGACGAGCGCACCTTTAAGCATTTGGTTGAGAAAAGGAACGAGTTCACTGCACTCCGCACCGCCGCCATGACCTCCAAAGACT
>CAIXBE010000508.1 GCA_903917595.1 uncultured Rhodobacterales bacterium | reverse complement strand
GTGGTGCTGGTGCTGTCGGCGGAAGATCTGCCCGACATGCCCGATTGCAGCCCATCCGCGCATGACGAGCCTTTGCTGGCAGTGGGCCGCGTGCATTACGTTGGCCAGCCGGTGTTTCTGGTGGTGGCGGACAGCCATCTGGCTGCGCGAAAGGCGGCAAAGCTGGGCAAGATCAGTTACCGGGAATTGCCCGCACTGTTGACGGTTGACGACGCCTTGGCCGCGAACAGCCGGTTTGAAAAAGGTCCGGTGATCTGGGCCAAGGGCGATGCGAGCGGCGCGATTGCCAAGGCTGCGCGCGTGATCGAGGGCAGTTTCGAGGTCGGAGGGCAGGAGCATTTCTATCTGGAAGGCCAGGTCGCCGCTGCCGTGCCGCTGGAGGGCGGGGATTTCCATGTGATGTCCTCGACCCAGCACCCGACCGAGGTGCAGCACAAGGTTGCCCATGCGCTGCATCTGCCGATGTCGGCGGTGCGCGTCGAAGTGCGCCGGATGGGCGGCGGCTTTGGTGGCAAGGAATCGCAGGGGAACGCGCTGGCGATTGCCTGTGCGGTGGCGGCGCGGGCTTTGGGGCGGCCTTGCCGGATGCGCTATGACCGCGACGACGACATGATGATCACCGGCAAGCGGCATGACCTGCGGATCGGCTATCGCGCCGGGATCGACGATCAGGGCCGCGTGCTGGGGATCGAGTTCCAGCACCTGTTCCGCTGCGGCTGGTCGCAGGATCTGTCGCTGCCGGTTGCCGACCGGGCGATGCTGCATGCCGACAACTGCTATCATCTGCCGCATATCCGCATTGAAAGCCACCGGCTGAAGACCAACACCCAAAGCGCCACAGCCTATCGCGGCTTTGGTGGCCCTCAGGGGATTGTGGGGATCGAGCGGGTGATGGACCACGCGGCCTTTGCCGTGGGCGGCGATCCAGTGGCAGTGCGCAAGGGCAACTTCTACCGCGAGATGGAGAGTGCGGGAGCCTCCGGCGGGGATATTTCGGCCAAGATGAATGTGCAGACGACGCCTTACCACATGCCTGTGGAGGATTTCATCGGGCATGGACTGGTGGAGGAGCTGGAGCGGACCAGCGGCTATGCCGCGCGCAAGGCCGGGATTGCGGCGTGGAATGCCGGGTCCAAGGTCCTGAAGCGGGGCATTTCGCTGGTGCCGGTGAAGTTCGGGATTTCGTTCACTCTGACCTGGCTGAACCAGGCGGGGGCTTTGGTGCATGTGTATCAGGATGGGTCCATCGCGTTGAACCACGGCGGGACGGAAATGGGGCAGGGTCTGTTCCAAAAGGTCGCGCAGGTGACGGCGGGGGTGTTCGGGGTGGATACCGGCATCGTCAAGATCACGGCCACGGATACCGCGAAGGTGCCGAATACCAGTGCGACGGCGGCAAGTTCGGGGGCCGACCTGAACGGGATGGCGGCGCGGGCGGCGGCGGAGACGATCAAGGGGCGGTTGGCGGATTTCATCGCGGAAAAGCATCAGGTCAAACCTGAGACGGTCAGGTTTGAGGGTGGCACGGTCAGGGTCGCGGGCGAGGTCTATCCTTGGGCCAAGGTCGTGGCATGGGCCTATCAGGCGCGGATTTCTCTGTCTTCGACCGGGTTCTATTCGACGCCCAAGATTACCTGGGACCGGGTCAAGGGCCAAGGTCGGCCTTTCTTTTACTTTGCCTATGGCGCGGCGGTGACCGAGGTGGTGATCGACCGGCTGACGGGTGAAAACCGCATCTTGCGGGTCGATATTCTTCACGACACCGGCACCAGCCTGAACCCGGCGCTGGATATTGGGCAGGTCGAAGGCGCCTTTGTGCAGGGCGCAGGCTGGTTGACGACAGAAGAGCTGGTCTGGGATGGCAAAGGGCGGCTTTCGACCCATGCGCCCAGCACCTACAAGATCCCGGCCTGTTCGGACCGGCCGCGCGTCTTCAACGTTGCGCTTTGGGACAAGCCGAACCGCGAGGATTCGGTGGGGAAGTCGAAAGCGGTTGGGGAACCGCCTTTCAATCTGGGCATCTCGGCGTTTCTGGCGCTGTCGGATGCGGTGGCGGCTTGCGGTGATGGGTCGGTCTATCCGGCGCTGGATGCGCCTGCGACAGCGGAGCGGATCCTGATGGCGATCAGGAGGGTCGAGGGCCGTGTTTGACCTGACCGCCCTTGGCGAAGCCTTGGCCCAGCATGACCGCGTCGCCCGTGTGGTGATTGCGGCGCATGACGGGTCATCCCCGCGTGAGGTGGGGGCGGCGATGCTGGTCTGGGCCGACCTTCCAAGGATGGCGGCCAGTCGGGCACCATCGGCGGCGGCGCGCTGGAGTATAAGGCGGCGGCCAAGGCGCGGGCGATGCTGGCGACCGGGGGCCGTGCGGTCGAGCGCGTGGCCCTTGGGCCAAGCCTGGGCCAATGCTGCGGCGGGGCGGTGACGTTGTGGACCGAGGTTTACGATGCGCTGCCAAAGCCCGAGGCTGGCGTGGTCGCGCGCGGGCCGGGGGATATACCTTTTGCTGTCAAGCGGATGCTTGCGGCGGCGCGCGGGCAGGGTGTGCGGCCCGCGGTTGGGCTGGTCCAGGGCTGGTTGATTGAACCGGTGGTCGAGGCGGACCGGAGTATCTGGGTCTGGGGTGCGGGGCATGTGGGCCGGGCGCTGGTATCGGTGCTGGCCCCCCTGCCGGGGGTTGCCATTACCTGGGTCGACATTGGGCCCGAGCGGTTTCCGGATACGATCCTTCCGGGCGTGACGGTTGTTTCAGCAAACGACCCAGCGCTGCTTGCGGATCATGCACCGGTGGCGGCCGAGCATCTGATCCTGACCTATTCTCACGCATTGGACCTTGAACTGTGCCACCGTCTGTTGAACCGGGGCTTCCGGTCTTGCGGGCTGATTGGATCGGCGACGAAATGGGGCCGATTCCGGTCGCGGCTGAAGGCGCTGGGCCATGAGGCGGCAGAGGTTGGGCGGATCCGTTGCCCGATCGGTGATCCGGCACTTGGCAAGCATCCGCAGGCGATTGCGGTCGGCGTGGCGGTGGAACTGTTGAAGGCGCCATCCGTGGTGGCAAGGGAGATGCGGGCATGACGACCGAACGGCCAGAGCTTTTGCGCGTCGAGGGGATCACCAAGGCCTATCCGGGTGTGGTGGCCAACAGTGACGTTTCCTTTGCCATCTCGGAGGGCGAGATTCACGCGCTTTTGGGGGAAAACGGCGCGGGCAAGTCGACCATGGTCAAGATGATCTATGGTCTGGTGCGGCCCGACAGTGGCACGATGACGCTGCGGGGTGCGGACTATCAGCCGGGCAAGCCTGCCCAGGCGCGGCGTTTGGGCGTGGCGATGGTGTTCCAGCACTTCAGCCTGTTCGAGGCGCTGAACGTGGCCGAGAATGTGGCCCTGGGAATGGAAAACCCGCCGCCGATGCGCGAACTTTCGGCGCGCATCCGCGCGGTGAGCGAGGAATATGGCCTGCCTTTGGATCCTTCGCGCATGGTTGGCGATCTGTCAGCGGGCGAGCGTCAGCGGGTGGAAATCATCCGCTGTCTGTTGCAGGACCCGAAGCTACTGATCATGGACGAACCGACCAGTGTTCTGACCCCGCAAGAAGTGGAAATCCTGTTCCGCACCCTGCGGCAGTTGTCGGCTGAAGGGACGGCGATCCTGTATATCAGCCACAAGCTGGAAGAGATCAGAACCTTGTGCGACGAAGCGACGATCCTGCGGCGCGGCAAGGTGGTGGCAATCTGCACGCCGCGCGAAAAGACCGCGCGCGAGATGGCCGAGCTGATGGTCGGGCAGGCGCTGAAGACACCCGAACGCCGGCTCGGCGCAAAAGGTGAGGTGGCGCTCGGGGTCTCCGACCTGTCGGTTGCCTCGCCGATTCCCTTCGGCACTTCGCTGAAAGGTGTCAGCTTTACCGTGGCCAAGGGCGAGGTTCTGGGCATTGCCGGCGTGGCTGGCAACGGTCAGGAAGAGCTGTTGCTGGCACTGTCGGGCGAATTGCGGTCGGGCGCGGACAAGGTGCGGATTGCGGGCCATGCGGCGGGCGATCTTGGGCCGGTGGAGCGGCGCAAGGCTGGGTTGGTGGCAGCGCCCGAGGACAGGTATGGGCACGCGGCGGCTCCGGATATGTCGCTGGTCGAGAACGCGTTTCTGACGGCAGGGGTTCGCAAGGGGCTGGTGAAAAGCGGCTTTGTCGATTGGGCTGGAACGCGGGCTTTCGCCGAGGAAATCATCGCGGCCTATGACGTGCGCACCCCCGGCCCTGATGTGGCAGCGCGGGCGCTCTCGGGCGGGAACCTGCAAAAGTTCCTGATGGGGCGTGAGCTGATGCAGGGGGCAGATGTCATCGTGATCAACCAGCCGACCTGGGGTGTGGACGCAGCAGCGGCGGCACAGATAAGGCAAAGCATTCTGGACCGAGCTGGAGAGGGTGCCGCCGTGGTGGTAATCAGCCAGGACCTGGATGAGCTGCTGGAGGTATCCGACAGCTTTGCTGTATTGAACGAGGGGCGTTTGACCAAGCCGCGCCCGACCGAGGGGCTGACCATGGACCAGATCG